>NZ_JACAEU010000098.1:0-45629 GCF_013388695.1 Fischerella sp. | reverse complement strand
TTATTGCTGGGATTCAATCATTTAATTGCTGCAATGAATCAATTTAAACCTTGTTATGCTTCTGGATAATTTAACTTATTTTCTACTAGCTAACTCCGGAAAGTGACAGAAGAGGGTTAGATGCATTGCGACTACAGCGTGATGTAGGACAAATTGCCAACGAGGTAATTCAACACTTAAGTAGTTTGGTGGGTGCAGAAGTAGAGATTACTTTTGAACTTCAGGTAACTGTTCCCAATGGAGTCCCAGAGAACGTGATTCGCACTGTGACAGAGAATTGTAAGGTGTTGAAATTTACAAACTATGAATTTGAGCAGGAATGAAGTAAAGGGGACTGGGGATTGGGCACTTTACAATCCCCATCCTCAATTCCTCCCAGTCCCCAGTCCAAGCGTCCCCGTGAAACAAAGTATTTACAGCTACATATTATTTTATAACAGTAAATTTTTCAAAAATTGTAATGATTACTATTTTTTAATAACTGACTAATTACTAAAGCAAAATCTCTTGTTCTACCTGTAGATACTGCAACAGCAGACTTTGAAAACAGGTTTATCTTTTTTATTGGTACTGCAACTGTACTGATACGCTATGCAGGATTTACAATTTTGACTGACCCTAACTTTTTTCATCAGGGAGATCACGTACATCTGGGTGATGGAATACGCTCAACTTGTCTGACCAATCCAGCACTTGAGATTGAAAAATTGCCAAGGTTGGATTTTGTTCTACTATCCCATTTGAAGCTGATTGTAATTGAAGCTACAAGTTAACTTGATACTTAAATTCATCCTTTTAGTAGAAGACAACAAGCATTAGAAGCAATTAAAGTGGACATCCGGGCAAAAATGGTGATTTATCAACCATATATGCTTCCAATACTGTATTGCTTGCAGAAGATAGCCCTAGCGACTTAATTTTTGTTAAAACTGGGCGTTGCTGAATCGAGGTATGAATTTTGTAGAAGCAATTCATGAATTGCTTCTACGGCAGTAGATTGTAAATCTGATGTTAACAGTTTCATACTTTGCAATCAGCAACGCCTAAAACTGCTTTTGATTAATGCGCTTAAATCAGGGTTAGCTTGCTTAGACGATGTAAGTGATGTTTAGATTACCTTAATTATGAGACGTATGAACAAAAAATGGACAACAAAGCGAATGACCATAAACTTGGCTTCAGCTGAAGTCGAGAAGCTTGAAAAGTATTGCGATCAAACAGGTAGACCAACAACAGATGTGATTCGAGAACTGATTCGAGGATTACCCACAACCTCGCTAGAGCCGTCTGCTGATGATGGTTTGAGCCTAGAGCTAGGAGACTTTGAAAATTACTGCTCTTCTGGTGTAGAGAATTAACACTAGGTGTATTGTCAGGAGAATTGTCTTTACTATAACAATTCTACATTTACCTGTGGCTTAATTTAGAAACTTTACGAGGCTCTTAATTCTCGTTACCAGCTTGAACCTGATAACGAGGATTTGGAGGCTCTGCCTTGGGGTATTGCATAGGTGTGCAAGACTCCCATGCACCGGGGCGCACAGCAAAGAATGAAAATCTCTCTTCCAATGCCCAATGCCCAACTTTTAAGACAGATGTGGATTTAAGACTGCGATCGCTCTAATGGGTTCGTCAATTAGTTGCAGCGATCGCAGTCGTCTTAATAATCCATTTCAACTTCAACGACTACTCCAAAATCAAAAATCGGTAGGGGGAACTAAAACTCGTCCTGTGTAACCATTATGGTTGTATTGTTCAAGAACTTTTGTTGCGATCGCTCTGCCCTCACTCTTTGCAACTAAAGCCACGCAAGCGCCGCCAAAACCTGCACCCGTGAGCCTTGCGCCAAACACTCCGGGAGTTTTTTGCAACATCTCTACCAGCCTATCTAGTGCAGGAACAGAAACTTCGTAATCATCCCGCAAACTAGCATGGGATGCATTCATTAACCCCCCAAAACGCTGTAGAGATGCCACATGTCGTGTCTCTAAAATTTGCAAAACCTCCAAGACACGGTTATTTTCCGTAACTACATGACGAGCGCGACGCCGCAATAGTTCGGGTAAGTCTTCTGTTGCTTCTAGCTTGGTAATATCTCGCAATGCCTTCACCCCCAGCAACTGTGCTGCCTGTTCGCACTCAGCCCGCCGGTGGTTATATCCGCTACTTGCAAGCGTGCGAGGCACACCACTATCCATCACCACAATCTCTGCTCCTGCTGGGAAAGGTAACACGCGGCGTGACAGCGTACGAGTATCTAGAAACAAGATATGTTCCGTGTCAGCAAGGCTCGCAGCCATCTGATCCATGATGCCGCATTGCACCCCAGCATAGTGAATTTCTGCTTGCTGTGCGAATTGGGCGATTTCGACATTATTGATAGGAAGGTTGAGGAGTTGGCGGATTGCCCGCAGTGTTGCAACTTCCAAAGCTGCACTGCTAGACAAACCTGAACCAATAGGAACCGAAGATTTAACGCACAAATTCAGCGATGGTATCTCGTATCCTTCTTTTTTTAAAACTTGAATACATCCAAAGATATAACTTGCAAAACCAGACGGCGTATGATTGATTTCTAAAATGCTGACTTGCTCATCTAAATTTTGAGAATAAAAGTGGTGCTGTCCATCGTTACTAAACCCGATTTGCACTGTTGTTTTTTGCGGAATTGCGATCGGGAGAACAAAGCCATCATTATAGTCAGTATGTTCACCAAGTAGATTAACCCTTCCAGGAGCATTGGCTTCGGCTTCAGGTGGATTACCAAAGATTTGTTGGAAGTTCATAATGATTTCCTAATAGCATAAACCTCGAATGTATTCATAATTAGGGAATTTGGTTATGATGTGTCGTTCGAGCAAGTGCGATCGCTAATTGGTATGGGCGGCGATCAACTAATGCCCAGAGTGGTACCAGGACTTACGGATAAGGAAGGCGATGGAAGTGCGATCGCCCAACGGCGCAAAGAAATATTTCTCAAACATTATGCACCGAAACTCTCACCAGCCAATGGTGCAAGGCAATTAATACAGCACATGCTGCAAACTGGCTTGCGGCTAATCGTTGCTAGTTCAGCTTCAAATCAAGAAATGGAGGTTTTACTCAAAGCTGCCCAGGTTGACGACTTGCTTAAAGAAACGACGACATCAAGCGATGCTGAAGCGTCTAAACCAGCACCAGATATTGTGGAAGCAGCACTTAGCAAGCTGAATAAGCCGCCTAACCAAGTTTTGATGCTTGGTGATACACCTTACGATATCAAATCTGCGAATATGGCTGGAGTCGGCGCGATCGCACTGCACTGTGGTGGCTTTGACGATGTCACTCTAGCAGGAGCTAAAGCAATCTATGACGATCCCGCTGATTTGTTAGCGCACTATGCCAATTCACCCCTTGGAAAAAATGCGTAAAAACTGAATCAGAGAACTGCCGCAATCATTTTAAATCTGGCTTAATAGAGACTTCTTGATTCAAAGAATTCATATGATTGTTTGTCTTTGAATATAGAAAAATTGTAAACCCAAAACTCAAGCAAGCTCACTTTGAGAGCCATTACCATTAATAAGCACATTAGTAGTTGCCATTACCAACAACCTCTGTCAAATGAAAGGAGCTAAAGTTAAGTTTATTTGTGATTAAGATTACAAAATATTGTACATAAAATAACTTTGAAATGAATAGCTCATCAGTTCAAACTAACAGTAATTAGGCTATTTATGAAATTTATTATCCAAGACAATGAACAAAGCATTCTCAAACTATGGGGATTATCTTTTTACTTTTTACTTTTTACTTCTTAATTCAGTATTTTGCTATTCTTAACAAGGCAACAGCTTGATTAAACACTTCGTGAGTTCAGGCTTATGCAGTATGCAAGCACTGCTTTAATTTTGTTCGGCATATTGCATATTTTTACAAACAGCTTGACAAAATATCCAAATCAAGATATGTGAGATAGACTGAGTAAGTAGGTATGCATAAAACAAACTAGAAAACAAGTATCAAAGAGTTTTTTCGCATATACCCAATACTCCATAGCCTATACCTGACTTTAACGAGTATGAAGTTTATGCTCGCAGATTGACTGAGCAAAAATTTCCGTTAAGGTTTCAGGGGTAACGGCAATGGGAGTGAAATTGTGTTTTTTATTACCCACATTATTGAATATGTGAGGTTGGCGATGAGCGAACAATTGCACGTTAACAAAAAAGCTGGTTCGTTCACTTCTACATCAGGACAAAATGCTTCCTTATCTCCTGATTCTAGTGACGGAATAAGCCTGATTCGTGATTTTGCCCAACTTTTTCGGCTACCAGTTGCTATCCTTGCTGCTTTAGTTGGTTGTGCCACGATCTATGCGCTGAACTCAGCCGCTCCATTATATAAATACCTGCTGACGGCAACTATCTTAATCTGTACACACTCTGCGGCCTGTGCGATCAATGACTATTGGGATATAGATAAAGACCGAATCGATCACCCTGAAAGACCACTGCCATCTGGTCGCCTTTCACCCCAGCAAGTTTGGTGGGCTGCTGTGATTCTGTTTACCTGCGCTCCGATCGCAGCAATTCCTCTAGGAATATATTGTTTTATTCTAGTAGCTGTTAGTACCATCTTGCTATGGAATTACTCGCATCTATTAATCCGTAATGGCATTTTCGCGAATTTTATTGTGGCAGCGATCGCCGCTGCGATCATTTTTCTGGGTAGTTTGGTAGTAGCTCGGCCTTTAGCACTGCTTTACCCCAGTGCTTTTGTATTTTTATATACATTGGCTAAGGAAATTATCTGGGACGTACATGATGCAGCAGGCGATCGCACTCAGGGGATTGTCACCATTGTCAATTCCTGGGGAAAGCGAACAGCTTTCTTAATTGCCTGGGGATTAATTGGCATAGTGGTTGTGTCAATTCCGTTTGCCCTGTTACTGCTGCCGATGGGACATCCTCTGTTGTTTGGAGTCTTCTCTTCAGTAATGTTGCTGTTTGTGGGAATTGCATTAGCACGCTATCAATATCAAGATAGTGTGAGCGCTTACCAAGGATTTGTCTTTTGGGATCGCATAGGTATGTTGTTGGGAGCGATAGGTTTGTTAGGGGCTGCTCCGGCGCTATAAAAGGGGAGACAAGGGAGAGGGGGAAAGGGGAAGAGTGGGAGATAGGGAGGTGGAGAGGTGGGGAGAATATAAAACTGGACTCTCCCCATGACCCCAAGTCCTCATTCCCTTCTAATGTGAAGATTACTGAATTGGTGTTCTAGTAACATATAGTCACTCTTACATTTGAGTAAAGAAACAAGTTAACGAAGTACTAAAGACATATAGCGGTTTACAATCGTGTGCAATACACTCAAATTATGTAATCGCGTCACATGAACAAGTAGCTTTTTGCCAGGTAGCGATTACTACAAGAGGTAATTTAGCTTAGTCAAATTAAGATTTGATTAACATGCCATAAATTTGATTTGCACGTAGTACGTAAAAAACTATTTTGGCGGAGATTAGGCAGCTGTGCGTGAGGATTTACAAGGCTTAGAAATTAGTCAAAATCAACTTCGGGAATTGACTAATTTACCTATTGATTATGAACTAATAATTATTATTAGACCTCTGGAGAGATTTATCAAAAATATTTTTGACAAAATCAAAGGGCCAGAGGGTGTGACTGTAGTATATATCGGTGTCACTATATTAGTTATTAGCTATCTAATATTTGATTTTATTGCCAAAAACTTTACTCCTAGAATGGCACCATCTTGGATTTTATTTTTAGGATTTTGTTTTGGTAGTAGTGTACTAATACAATTACTATTATATCTAATTTGGAGACAAAAAAATAAGATAGTTAAAACTAATATTACACGTTCTCTACAGATTCTCCTCATGGAAGTTGATAGATATAATTCTGTTATTAAAGCGATAGATATTAACGATCAGATAGAAGCAGCCGGCAATCTAGGAGTGACAATTAAAGAAAGAAACAAAGTTATAGAAGCGTTGAAATTGGCGAGAGCGGATTTAGTTCGTGCTTTGAAGACAGAGAGAATCTTGAGAGAGAACAAAAAATTTATTATTAGCAATACTGAATTATTTGCAAATAATCTAGCAGCTTTAACAGCAATGCAAGTAAACGAACAAGCCAGTGAGCATGGAAAATTATTGAACGAGGCTTTACAGATTGCATTAGAAGTACAACATGAAATGGGGAGATTACAGAATCAGCATTAAAATCAATACATCTAGGCATACATAAAAAATATGAGAGAGGAAAGTTATTTTTTCATCATCACTTTAAAAGCCTAGTAATTTTCTATAAAGTTAGCACTTACTATGAACTCAATCATACACTTCTTTAACTGAGGGGTATGAACCATTGTGTAAAATTTTCTCTCTTTTTGTGTCTGTGGAAACATCCTGTTATTAAACAGATAAGAAATGATTTCTGCCTATTTGTCAGATTTTTTTGGATTAACAACTCTATTTTCCTGTTCGTCTTATTGTTGCCTGTAGATGGAAATGAAGAACCTTGGATCGTTAGGGAGCATCTATGATGAACAATGATGAAGGCGATCGCGGTAGTGGCAGATTAGATTGCTAACCAGCCAAACCATACCCCGTCTAGACGTCCATGATGGTGGGGGTATTGCTTGGGAAGCGACAAGATTTTATTTTGGCATTTTGGCAACAATTCGGATTGAATAAAAAGTACATTAAGTGAGCAATCCGTTCTTGCACAAAATTAGCGCGACTTGCAAAAATCTTTTCCCCTGCTTAGCCACAGGGGTCTTTTATTGTGAATTGAATGAAATAATAGTTACATCCTACGTTAGTGCTTGAAAAGCAAATAATCTTAGTTGCACTTATTTGCACACACTAGATAAACACAGAAAATAAAGTGACGGAAATATTTGGTTGCTTTTGGCATTTTGGCACATCTGTAGATTGAAAAATGAGTATTGTAGATACATCATAAATCAAGTGCAAGAGTGTCAAACTACACGATTCCCGGACTCAAAGCCGGGGATTTTTATTTATAGGGAATAGTAAGCTGTAACACCTTAAAATTACACAATTGCTCGTGAGGGTCGTCATTAGTCATTGGTCATTAATAACCAAGGACAAATGACTAATGACAAATGACGATCGCAGTTATATCTCTACCAGAACCTCTACAACCAAGCTAAGCCAGGTTTAACATAAAGAAGTGTTAAACGAATTAGCGAGCGATCGCCATCTGTATGTACTGGACAGAAATCTCTGGTAACTGGGTGTTAATTCCCCGAAATCCTATCGGTATAATTCATTTCCTTGGAGGTGCATTTGTGGCTACAGCCCCGCACATCACCTACCGTTTATTATTGGAAAGCATAGTAGAAAAAGGCTATATTGTCGTTGCTACGCCGTTTGTGAACACTCTAGACCATAGAGCGATCGCTGAGCAAGTACTTCTCAACTTTGAACGTGCTTTGGTACGCTTGGAGGACAGAGGAGCATTAGGCAAAAGCTATCTCCCCATTTATGGTGTTGGGCACAGCATGGGGTGCAAACTACATTTGCTCATCGGTAGTCTTTTCCCAGTAGAACGTGCGGGTAACATCCTCGTTTCTTTCAACAACTACGCTGCACGCGAAGCTATCCCCTTAATAGAACAGTTCAATTCGACATTCCAATTTAATTCTAACTTTGCAGTCGAGTTTACCCCCTCACCCTTGGAGACAAACAAACTCGTACAGGAAAGCTACAACGTCCGCCGCAATTTGCTAATTAAATTTAGCAATGATACGATTGACCAATCAGCAGCTTTAACTGAACTGTTGCAAAAACGCTTCCCAGGCATGGTAACAGTACAAACACTCCAGGGAAATCACCTCACACCCCTAGGGCAAGATGTGAAATGGCAAACGGGCAAGGACTTTAACCCCTTGGATGCTATCGGCCAATGGTTTAGACAAGAAGTATACCGTGATCTGAATCAGCTTAAACGCACTATACTTTTTTGGCTCAACCCAGTGTCATCACTATAATTAGCCGTTTATATTAAAACTGAGTTCGTGCAAACGATTTGCAAACCACCTCACGCGGTGGGATTAGGGGTAAGGGTAAGGGTAAAGGCTTATTTTCCTTTACCCTTGCCCCTTTAACCTTTACCCTAGCGGGAAAGTGCTGCCTTCTACCTTCTTCCTTTTTTTCCAATCCTATGTTTCAAATCCTAGTAATTGATGATGATCCAGCAGTACGGTTACTGCTGAAAAGAATGCTGGAAAGACAGGGTTACAAGGTAGCTGCTGCCAGCAACGGTGAGGAAGGAATTTTACAAGCATTTACTGGGCATCCGGCATTAATTATTTGTGATTGGATCATGCCTGGTATGAATGGACTAGAAGTTTGCCAACGCATTAAAGCAGATCCAAATTTATCCACCACATTTTTTATTCTTTTAACATCTTTAGATTCTGTTGCCGATCGCGTTAAGGGTTTAGATGCTGGCGCTGACGATTTTATCACCAAACCTATCGAACATAATGAATTACAGGCGCGGGTAAGAGCGGGATTGCGCTTGCATCAGTTAAGTCGAGATTTACAAACTCAAAAGCAAATCTTAGAAGCAGAGTTGGCAGAAGCAGCGGAATACGTGCGATCACTTCTACCTGCCCCGATGACAGAACCTTTAAGCATTGATTTTTGCTTCATTCCCTCACGCCAATTGGGAGGCGATTGTTTTGATTATTACTGGCTTGATCCTGATTATCTAGCAATTTACTTGCTAGACACAGCCGGACATGGACTTAGAGCTACTTTGCCTTCAATTTCCGTGCTAAATTTACTGCGATCGCGTGCTCTCAAAAGTCTTAATTACTATCAACCGAGTGAGGTACTCAAGGCGTTAAATGACACATTTCAGATGAATTATCAAAATGATAAATACTTTACTATTTGGTATGGCGTTTATAATCGTGTCCAGCACCAGTTAATATATTCTAGTGCAGGGCATCCGCCTGCAATTTTATTATCAGGTAAATCCACAAATACCATCGAAGTCAAACTTTTAAGAACTCCTGGCATGCCCGTTGGGATGTTTCCACAGGTCAAATATATTGATGGTTTTTGTGAAATAGAAGAAGATAGTAATCTTTATATTTTTAGCGATGGTGCTTATGAAATCACTAAATCTGATGGTACACTTTGGGGTTTAGATGCATTCATTAGAACTCTTGTTAGTTTACAGAATTCTGTTGATTGCCAAATCAACCAGATAATTAAACAGTTAATACTTGTAAACCAAAAAGAGGTTTTTGATGATGATTTATCTATACTTCAAATGAAGTTTAATTAATTTTTACCGAGAATAAATATTAGTATTTATTTACTAAAAATTTATATTAATTTTTAATTGGCAAATGAGTTGAATAGAAAAATATAAGTTTTGATTCTATTCATGCCAGACATTATAGTAAGTTAAGATTATAAATATTTTTATGCATAATTTAGTTGTCAGTTCATAATACATAAAATTAATTAGTCAATTTATTAAATTCATCCTGATTAGGAAAAATTTCAAAAACTTTATCCATACCAGTAAGTTCAAATAAGAGCCTGACCTGCTCATTAATAGAACATAATACCAACTTTTTGTCTGCTGCTCGCAGGACTTTAAATGCTAACACAACAGCCCCAAGTCCAGAGCTATCCATAAAAGTCACATCTTGAAAATCAACTAATACAGTTTTTGCACCACTTTCTATAATTTCGGTAATTTTCTGCCGAAACTCCTGTGATTTACTAGCATCTAGACTTCCACTTGGTTGAATAACTTTGACTGAATGATTTTGCATATTTCAGTATTTGTTAGTATCGTCAATGATGTTCTAAATTTAGCATTATATACCAAGTATAGTTGGTTAAAATCATTGTTGCCATATAAATAAAATATTAAGTAACTCAACAAAAATAAGCTCAAGTCCTAGAAACCTGATCTCTGAAAAATGTATTCTACGTTTAATTAAGTTGTTCTACTTAGTGGTCAATAAATATCTAGATAATTATTTAAAAGATGAAAGTGCATAGCTGAATCTACGTTTGGCGCAGAGGGATAGAAATCACAAACTCAGCACCACTTCCTGGTTGTGAAATACATTCTAAGGAACCACCATGTCTTTCTGTAATAATCTGATAGCTAATAGAAAGTCCCATCCCTGTCCCTTTACCTATGGGTTTAGTAGTAAAGAAGGGGTCAAATAAACGCTGTTTAACAGTCTCTGGTATTCCCGGGCCGTTATCTACAATCTTAATTTTTACTTTATTATCGGTAGTTAATAGCGTGCAAATACGAATTTGTGGCGTTGTCATGTGTCCTACCCTGTGGGAAGCCGAAGAAGGCGCGAGTGCGTTCCACGCCACGTGCTTGATGCCCCCGTCCACCGCAGTGGCTCCTCTGTTGTAGCATCTGCCGTTCATTTGTTCTTTTTTGTCTACCAAAGACAAACGATCGTTGACTAATGACTCTTCTAATGCATCAATAGCATTGGTCAAAATATTCATAAATACCTGATTGATCTGTCCAGCGTAACACTCCACCTTTTTCCAAAACACATCTGCTTGTTCTTTTGGGAAGAAGTCATAATCTGACTTGCCAAGTAGTTTTTCCTGGCTAACTCCCATGAACTGACAAAAGGCATCATTGAGCAGTACCCAGCGATGTTGGTGGTCTTTGACAAAGACTGGATCGGATATGGCATTGACGACCTGGAGTAAAAATGCAGCCCAGAAGCTTTCTTGCTGATGTGTTTGGGGACTATTACTTATCGTCTGGTCTTTGTTCATGCCCAAATACTTTTAGTTAAGTTTGCCGCCTAACTTTCTGTAAGGTTAAGCTGCTACAGCAACTGATTCACTCTCATTAGTATTCCCAGATTTTTTCATCTCTCAACATTGGGCATGTTATTTTATTTGTTGTTTGTTGCTTGGTGTTTGTTAGTGATTACCAATTAAGTTTATTTGTTGCGACCTACTTAACAATTATTGAAAATGGCTGAATTTTTTGCTACCTATGGCTCCTTAATAGTTTCTATGGTATTAGGGGCGCTGCTAGGGCTTTCACTGTATTTACCACTGATGGCTGGGCAGTTGTCATTAGCTAGTCCTGGATTTTATGCTTTAGGTGGATATATAGCAGCAATTCTTTCTACAACACTTTTCACCTCCACCGGCGATTCATTTCCGATCGCGCTATTGTTGTTGGAAATGTTAATTGCTGGTTTAGTTTCTGGTTTATTGGGTGTAGCGGTGGGAATTCCAGCATTGCGGTTGCGGGGAATTTATTTAGCGATCGCCACCATTGCTTTTGTAGAAGTTCTGCGCGTTATCTCCCTCAATTTGGATATTACAGGTGGTGCAGTTGGGATTTTTGGCATTCCCCAACCTTTCCAAACGCCAATAGAATATTTGTGGATTGCTCTACCATTACTAATAATTAGTATGGTTTTAATCTACCGTCTAGAACGCATCCGCGTAGGTAGAGCTTTAACTGCCATTCGTGAAGATGAACTGGCAGCAAGTGCAATGGGAATCAACCCAACTTACTATAAAGTTTTAGCATTTACATTAGGAGCAATTTTAGCAGGGGTTGTTGGTACTATTAGTGCCCATTTTCTCAATACCTGGAATGCCCGTCAAGGTACATTTGATGCCAGTATTATTTACTTAACTTTTGTCTTAATTGGTGGTTCCAGAACTTTTTTGGGAGCGGTAGTAGGCGGTATGTTATTTACAGCCTTACCAGAAGTATTGAGAAGCATCGCCGATACAGGTGGTTTACCCGATTGGTTAGCTCAGTTTCTAAGAGATGGTAGATTAATTATTTTTGGTTTACTGATAGTTGTGGGAACAATCTTTTTCCCCCAAGGACTTGTTACTCCAGATATTTTTAAACGGCGCAAACTTCGGACTAGACAAAGCAGCAAGCTCTAAACCGTCATTGGTCATTAGTCATTAGTCCTTTGTAAATACATAATGAATAATAACCCATGACAAAGGACGACCATTAGAGTAAATATGCAACGCTTATTGATTGATCAGCTTACCACGCTAAACAATGTCAGACGATACATTATCTAACAGCAGTGTTATTTTAGAAGCAAAAGCTCTGACTCGCCGCTTTGGTGGTCTAGTAGCAGTGAATAATATATCTTTTACCGTTAACAAATATGAAATTTTTGGATTGATAGGCCCTAATGGTGCTGGTAAAACAACTTTATTTAATTTAATTACGGGCTTAATTCCTCCTTCAAGTGGACAATTAACTTATCAAAATCAAGAAATCTCTCAACTGCGTCCCCATCAAATTGCCGCTTTAGGGATTGCTCGAACCTTCCAAAATATTCGCTTGTTTGGTGAACTTTCAGCACTAGAAAATGTCATTATTGCTCGACATTTGCATACTCATAGTAATATGTTCACTGGTGTTCTGGGAGTGGCACCAGCACCCGCAGAGGAACGCAAAAGTAAGCAGAAAGCTTGGGAATTACTAGAATTAGTTGGTTTGCAAGAACGTACCGAAGAAAAAGCTAGAAACTTTGCTTACGGCGATCAAAGGCGCTTAGAAATTGCCCGTGCATTAGCCTTAGAACCACAAGTCTTACTCCTCGACGAACCCGCAGCAGGGATGAACCCCAGCGAAAAGCAGCAACTCAGTGAGTTTATTCGCAACCTGCGCGATCTCTTTCATTTGACGGTAATTCTGATTGAACATCACGTTCCTTTGGTGATGGGATTGTGCGATCGCATTGCTGTTTTAGATTTTGGTCAGTTAATTGCTTTGGGTGAACCGACAGCGGTTAAAAATAATCCAGCTGTAATAGAGGCGTATTTGGGAACTGAATAATTTATATTAACCACCAAGGCACTAAGACACTAAGAAAACATACTAAATATTTAATCAATTACAGATGAATACCGATGAAATTCAGAGAAATACCCAAAAATATCCTGTTTTAGAAATTAAAAATTTATATGTTAACTATGGTGGTATTCAAGCTCTTCAAAATATTAATTTAGTTGTTAATAATAGCGAGGTAGTTACTCTTATTGGTGCCAACGGTGCTGGCAAAACTACTACTCTCCGGGCAATCTCCAAAATAATTAATCCTAAAAGTGGCGAGATTATCTATAGTGGCCGCAACATTGTCCGCCGCCAACCTCACGAAGTTGTGCAACTGGGTATCGCCCATTGTCCAGAAGGACGGAGAGTATTGGCGCGACAAACTGTTTATGATAATTTGCTCTTGGGTGCGTATATTCGTTCTCGTCAAGCAGAAATAAAAGCTGATATACAGCGTCAATTTGAGATGTTTCCACGTTTGGCACAAAGACGCAATCAACTAGCAGGAACCCTCAGCGGTGGTGAACAACAAATGTTAGCTATTGCCCGTGCTTTGATGAGTAAACCAAAACTTTTGTTATTGGATGAACCAAGTTTAGGTTTAGCACCAGCAATAGTTCGGGAAATTTTTACTATTATTGAAAATTTGCGTGCTACAGGTGTGACTATCCTCTTAGTTGAACAAAATGCTAACCTTGCTTTACAAATTGCTGATAGAGGATATGTTTTGGATGCAGGTTCGATTACTTTAACAGGTGCAGCCTCGGAATTAATCGCTGATGAACGAGTCAGAAAGGCTTATTTGGGGTAGTTCAATAATTGAAGATTTGGGAGGCTAATACACATGGTACAGCTACCAACAAAAACCCTGACTTTGGAAGAGTTTCTCAAAATGCCAGAAACTAAACCAGCAAGCGAATACATTAACGGACAAGTCATTCAAAAACCAATGCCTCAAGGAAAGCATAGTATTATCCAGGGCGAATTAGTCAGTGCTATTAATGCTGTGGCGAAGTCAAAGAAAATTGCCCTTGCTTTTCCAGAGTTGCGGTGTACCTTTGCTGGACGTTCAATCGTGCCAGATATAGCAGTTTTCGCTTGGGAGCGAATTCCTATAGATGAAAATGGAGATGTAGCGAATGTGTTTAAAGCTGCTCCCGATTGGACTATTGAAATTTTATCACCAGAACAAAGTCCGACGAAAGTTACTGGTAATATTTTACATTGTCTAAAACACGGCTGTCGTATGGGTTGGCTGCTTGATCCAGATGAGCGATCGCTTTTAGTTTATCCATTAGGGCAGCAACCAGAAATCTTACAAGAGGAACAAGATATATTACCAGCTCCTGATTTGGTTAGTAACCTGCAAATAACTGTAGGGCAGTTATTTGGATGGTTGAAGTTGTAGGTTAATGAGACACAATCAACTTAAAATGATGGCTCTAAACTTGTCAAATTCTTTAAATCCTTGAATTTCCCAACATGAGATGATATTTACTTTGCAGTCCGCCAAGTGTATCCCCTTGGGAATCAACCCATGAGTCAAATCATCTGGATCGCCAGACACGCTAATCGCCTCGACTTTGTTAACCCTGATTGGTTTCTGACAGCACAGAGACGCTACGATCCACCTTTATCTGAAGATGGTTTCATACAAGCAAAGCAGTTAGCTAATCGCCTAAAAAGAGAAAAAATAGCCCATATTTTTGCTTCTCCTTTCCTACGAACTGTACAAACGGCAAATGCAGTTGCAGAAGTTCTTGATTTGCCAATTAAACTGGAAACAGGATTAAGCGAATGGCTGAATCCTGCTTGGATGACGGAAGAACCAGACAGACTATCTACTCCAGCCTTGGCAGAATTATTCCCTAGAATAGATACTAGCTATACATCCCGCATTGCCGCTAAATACCCAGAAACTCAACAACAAGTGCGATCGCGTTCCGGGCAAACCGCCAGATGTTTGGCGATGGAATTTTCTCCAGACAATATTTTGCTGGTAGGGCATGGTGCATCTGTACTAGGAGCAGCTATGGGGCTTGTTGGTGAAATTGCTGTCACAGAAGTCAAGGCTTCCTTATGTAGCTTAGTGAAAGTTGTGCGCCAACACCCAGAATGGTTGCTAGAAGTAAAGGGAGATACTTCTCACTTAACGCAGGTAGAGGAATTTGTTCGATTTAATTAACAGATAATAACTAATGGCTAAATAATAATCAGCCATTAGCTATTATTAGCCTCCACAAAAAACTAAGTTAATTTCGCTACACCTTATGACATTAATATTAGCAGGAGACATTGGTGGTACAAAGACCATTCTGCGACTGATGGAGGAATCCGAACCACCTCTTTTACGTACCATTTATGAAAAACGTTACCGCAGCGGTGATTTTCCCGATTTAGTGCCAATAGTACAGCAGTTTTTGGGAGCAGTGAATACACCAATACCACCAAAAGCTTGTTTTGCGATCGCCGGGCCTGTGGTTAACAATACTGCCAAGCTGACGAATTTGGCTTGGTTTTTGGATGCCGAACGTCTGCAACAACAACTAAATATTGCCTCTGTCTCCTTAATCAATGATTTTACGGCTGTTGGCTATGGCGTTTTGGGTTTGGAAGCACAAGACTTTTACACTCTCCAACCTGGCAAACTCAACCCGGAAGCACCGATAGCAGTCATTGGTGCTGGCACTGGGTTAGGACAAGGATTTTTGATTAAACAGGGAAAATTTTATCAAGCCTTTCCCTCTGAAGGTGGACACGCTGACTTTGCCCCCCGTAGGGAGTTAGAGTTTCAGTTGTTGAAATACTTGTTGGATAAACATGATATCCAACGTGTCTCTGTGGAAAGGGTAGTTTCTGGGTTGGGAATTGTTTCTATTTACCAATTTTTGCGCGATCGCAAAATTACTGACGAATCACCAGATATCGCAGAAATCGTCAGAACTTGGGAACAAGAAGCAGGAAAGCAGGAAAAAAGTGTAGATCCTGGTGCTGTTATTGGTACTGCTGCGGTGCAAGGACGCGATCGCCTTTGTGAGCAAACGATGCAATTATTTGTAGAAGCTTACGGTGCAGAAGCAGGAAATCTTGCTCTCAAACTCCTGCCTTATGGTGGTTTATATGTTGCTGGTGGAATTGCTCCGAAAATTCTCCCGTTAATCCAAAACGGTGAATTTCTTTTCAATTTCACTCATAAAGGTAGAATGCGTCCTCTCCTAGAAGAAATACCGATTCATGTTGTAATTAATCAACAAGTGGGACTAATTGGTGCTGCAATCTATGCATCTAGATTATAGCAGTAATACTTAGGTTATCAACGCTCTTTTTACACAATTTCACTGGTGCTGTTTTGCATGTCGCTAAGTTATAACGAACTAGCGACATACGTAATTTCAGCACTAATAAGAGCAAAAACTATGACCAAAAGAGTGTTGTTACCCTTCATGGCCGCTACTTTGATATGTAGCGTTTTTACACCAGTCGAAGCACGCCCACTCAAACGCCCGGTTTCTCCAACAAAACCAGCTCCTACTAAACCGATTAAGTCACAGTTACAACAGTCGCAATGGAAGCTATTTAACGCCCCAGATGGTAGTTTTACCGTCCTGATGCCAGGAATGCCAAAAACTATGACCCAAACCCAAAAAACCTATATGGGGGAAATTAACGTACAGGTATTTGTTGGTCAATTTGCTAATCAAGAAGTGGCGTATGTAGTAGCATACAATGACTTTCCCTATAGCTATGGTCAAATGGCAAATCCCCAAGAAGTACTCAACAATGCCCGAGATATGGCTATAAAAACTACGCAAAGTAATTTAATTCAGCAGCGTCATCTTCGCAGTTCTAATGGTCATCTTGGGAAAGAAATTGAGTATGTAAATTCTGGCGGCAAAATTACTAAAAATCGCATGTATTTTGCCGAGGGACGCTTGTATCAAGTCATGGCTATTACTACTAAAAAACAGCACAAGACTTTATCTAAAACTATTAATGGGTATTTAAATTCCTTCCAATTAGTATTGAAAAAGTAGACTTAACTTAAAAATAGGGATTGGGGATTGGGAATTGGGGATAGGTGAAAATTATGAATGATGAATGCTGAATGCTAAAAATTTCATAATTCATAATTCATAATTCATAATTCATAATTTTATGCCCCATTGCCCTGACCTAGGCGTCAAAGCTGTCGATTTCAAACTCACAAGCTCTAGAAACTTGTTCTGCTGTAAATGGCTCAAAAGAGACTAATGGTAACAGAGAAGGGTCTTGGATAAGCTCTTTTGCCAATAAGAAACCTGCAACTGTCCAGGTTTGATATTTTCTGGCTTGCTTGCCAATCAGTCTTCCCTTCTTACCATCGTAATACTCTGGCCATTCATCATCTTTGAGGCGTGCTTGAGCAATTTCAATCGCCCTTTCAGCAAGACATACTCTATTAGTTTTCACAGCCGCGGCTGCCAACATCCACATTAAGACAGGCCAATTGCCGCCGTTGTGATACGACCAGGGTATATTTTTAGGGTCGCAGCCAGTGATAATTCTATATTCCTCATGTTCCAATGCTGGGAAAGTGATTTTCATCGGCATATCTCCTACCAAGTCTTCCCAGCGCTTCTCGATCAAATTCATAATGGCTTGCGACTGTTCTTCACTAGCAAGATCGGAAATAATCGCTACCAAGTTTCCTAATGTAAAAAAGCGAGTATCAAGCTGTGATGGGCCAACATTTCCTGCTAGATAACCACCTTTTTTAGGTAGCCATCGATCTAACTCATAATAGGGAAGCGAATCTACATATATATTGAATTGATTGACTGCTCCTTTGCCATATTCTTCACCCTTGTAACGATAAATAGCATTGAGGCGATTTAAGTCTATCCAATAATGCTTGCGAATATGAGCACTCAGAACAGGTAGGCGGTTATCAATAGCTGTAACAATATCTTCATTACCTTGGCAAATTAGTAGTTCGCGAGCAGCGCGTAATGCAGTATAAAACAGAGACTGAATTTCTAAAGGATGCCCATAGATACCTAAGCGACGGTCAATCATACAAGCGCCATCTGGAACTAACAGCGTCGGATACATATCAAAACGCGTTGCCAGAGACAGTTCCAAAATTAGCCTGATACCGTTTTGGAATTCAGGCTGATACGCCAATGAGTAGTCTTTTGTAGCAGCTACATAAGCACGTAACAAAATCATCCACCAAAAACAAGAATCTACTGGTGTTACTCTGGCGATCGCGTGTTCTCCAAAATCAGCTTCTAAATATTCTTCACCATTATGAGATACAACTTTGAAGCTGGCTGGTATCATGCCTCGACCTGGTTTATAGGCATCCAATTGGTTCTCTTTTGGCTGTAACTTTAAAGTTTCTTCTAGAAAGTTGCGGACAATCTCTGTTCTACCTTTGATGAGAAACAATAGCGCCGAAGAAACAAAATCTCTAATAAAGCATTGGTCGTAATTGACTGCGTCTACTGTGCCATCAAGGGCTGCTACCGTCCCAACTGGACGACCTTGATAGTACATAATTGACTTTTCTAATGTTTCCCATGCCTCTATTTCTACATTTTTAATTGTTATTAGGTCTTCGAGTTGCATTGTTAGAATAGCTCCATATAGAATTTACATTTTGCTTAGATAGTAGATGCACATTGATTGATTAATTCCACTATTTTCATCATAGCAATATCATTTTTATGAATAATAACTATGAGAAAATACTGCATCAATAAAAGCTTTTACTGCACTATTTGAGCAGCTTTATTGATAAATTTATGCTTTTACTTATTCACTTTGGGCAATTAAAAAATAAGCAAAAAGCTTATTTATGCTATGGCATCAAATAAATTACACGTCTAAGTCAAATTAAATAACTTTGAAGGTTTAATTTTTATGCTTCACCATAAAAACATATGTATGTACTATTTAATTTTTTTGCCAAGTAGAATTATATTTAAGTAAAAGTACTTAAATATTATTGTGAGCTGACTTGGAGCGTAAATGAAATGCTTAACTCACATAATAAAAAATTATAACGAATTTTCACAAGATGCAACATGAATTTTAAAAAATATTTTGACTGTTTTTTTAGATAAATGTATTGTATCTTACTTCATACAAAATCACTCACTAATTATAAATAGCTAGGAACAAGGATTATAGGCAAAAAATAAAAAAAAATACACAAAATATATAAGATAAAGTAATTTTTAAAACAGTTAAGTAAATGAGTAAATGAAATAAAAGAATAATCTTTGTGCAATAAAGTGCTATACAAGGATGTAAAAAAATGATCTGCATACTCAACATTCATTCATATATAAAGTGTTGCTGCTTATAAAAATCATTAAATTCTTCCGGATTGTTTTTAAAGTTTGTGTAAACCCCTCAAACGGAGTTTGACAGCCAAAGATTTTGGTTGGTGTACTTCTACGCTGAAGTATTTTTCTGCTTGCGGATTGGTATTTCTATTTTTCTATCGCCAGATAAAAATACATCTATTATATTTAGTAATTTCTGACAAATATCAAGCAAATAGCAGTATTCTATACATACGAACTTATACTGAAGAATAGAGCTAAGACCTAAGACGTTTGTAGTATGAACTAAGTAATATAACGTAATTCTACTTTGTTATCACTAAAGAAATTTATTGAGACTGATACTAGGTTGCAGTCAAAGATAGTACTTCCCTCACCCCGCCTGTCGGCACCCCTCTCCCAAATTGGGAGAGAGGGGAGGGAGAGAGGGCACGAATTGCCATATCTGAACACAACTTGGTATGACTGCTGAAGTTATTAATTTTACAAAAAATTAATAAGGAAAAATTGATGCTAAAAGCCGTAGAAACTTTTAAAACTTCCTCAGTACAACGCTTGATCGGTCTTTGGGCAAAGCGTTACACCCCTGACTTATCTTCTGTGTCATTAGAAAGCTTCTCCTATAAAGCTTTGCGAGAAGCAGCCTCACCCGAGGGTCGAGCTTTAACTTCTGCCAAGTTAAAGGACAATGTACTAAATATTAATTGCCAAATGGCATGGATACAAACAAAAATTCTCTACGGCTATATTCCCAACATCATAGATTTGAATGAAGCAAGGCGAATCACTCTATTTGCCTTTCGCGTATATAAAAAGATACTCGAAATTTACGAAAAATACTCTCTCAATCACATTCCACCTACAGCAGAAGCATTTGAGAGCAATGATGTTTGTGTATGGGGAATACCAGCAATCGAAGAACTAGCATACGCGCTCGAACCTATATTACTGGTGTTTCAAGAACAACATATAGTATCCAAGGACTGGCGAGCTCTTGGTTTTATGACCACGCAGTTAAACTTCAGTAACAAATTAATTCTCAAAAAGCTGACAGCTTTTGAGCAAATCTTGCTTGCTCCCTATTTAAAATTTGTTGAAGAACAAGTAGCGATTCCCTGGCAACGAATCTGCGCTGCTGCTGCCAATTATGAGATAGATTCACCGGAACTACAGCTTGTAGAGCAAATGATCCAAGCTGCGCCAGAGATTGCTGAAAATATCTATCGTCAACTGGTGGAGTTATTACCCAATCATCGTAGTCGTAGAGGAGAACTGAGCGATCCGGATGTAACATACTCTTGCCTCCGCGATCTGAATATGTTTCAGGCCTATCTATGGCTGTGTTTACTAGAGAAGAGTATGACAGCAATGGAGGAGGAACTACTACCTTTGTGTGCAATGGTTGTGCAGGGTGTGAGCATCAAATGGGAAATGACGGAAAAATGGAGTCAACTGTTTGTTGATGAAATCATTAGTCGTGTAAATGCAGAACAGAAGGCTTTGTTGCTACCTTACCTTCAAGGAATGCAGGAGATGTTTTGGAGGGAGCGATCGCACTTGGGTTACAAGGAGCAAGTTGTTGATAGCGTAGTTTGATGGTGTGGGGTGCGTGATGTTATTACTCACACACCATTGTTAGTTTTTGGTTTAGCAGTGAAGGTTAATTTTCCAAAGACATAACCATCGGATAAATCAAATTAATAATTGATTCTAATGCTCTCGTAGACTCGTTTGGCATTAACTCTGAGATATTGTGAAATGAAGCATCTGAGTTTTTTAAAGACGAAATTTTAATGACTTCAGTAGATTTTCCCAAACACAAAAAAGCCAAAGCCCTCAAACCTGGTAGCCGTCGCCCTGCGAAGGAACTGTGCAGCGAGTGTGGGCTGTGCGATACATACTATATTCACTATGTCAAGGAAGCCTGTGCTTTTATTAATCAGCAGATCAACGAACTGGAAGAACAGACGCACACACGCTCTCGCAATTTAGATAACTCCGATGAACTCTATTTTGGTGTTCATCAAGACATGATGGCGGCAAAGAAAAAGCAGCCTATCCCTGGCGCTCAGTGGACGGGAATTGTAAGTACTATTGCCATTGAAATGCTTAATCGTGGCATTGTGGAGGGTGTGGTCTGTGTGCAAAACACTAAAGAAGACCGCTTCGGCCCGATGCCTGTTATTGCTCGTACCCCAGAGGAAATACTAGCAGCACGAGTCAATAAACCAACTCTTTCACCGAACCTTTCAGTGTTGGAACAGGTAGAAAAATCGGGAATGAAGCGGCTGCTAGTGATTGGTGTTGGTTGTCAAATCCAAGCTTTGCGAGCTGTTGAAAAGAAACTGGGTTTAGAAAAGCTGTATGTTTTGGGTACGCCTTGTGTAGATAATGTGACTCGCGCTGGGCTGCAAAAATTCTTAGAAACTACCAGTAAATCGCCTGACACGGTTGTGCATTATGAGTTTATGCAAGACTTTCAGGTTCACTTTAAGCACGAGGATGGGTCAGTTGAAACTGTGCCTTTCTTTGGCTTGAAAACGAATTTACTCAAGGATGTTTTTGCTCCCTCGTGCATGAGTTGTTTTGACTACATCAATTCCCTGGCGGATTTGGTTGTGGGTTACATGGGCGCACCCTTCGGCTGGCAATGGATTGTGGTTAGAAATGAACGCGGTCAGGAAATGCTGGAGTTGGTAAAAGACCAGTTAGAAACTCAGCCAGTGATGTCTAAAGGCGATCGCCATGCTGCTGTGCAACAAAGTATACCAGCATATGATAAAGCTGTGACTCTACCGATGTGGGCAGCAAAACTCATGGGGGTGGTAATTGAAAAAATTGGCCCTAAAGGTTTGGAATATGCCCGTTTTTCGATAGATTCTCACTTCACGCGCAATTATCTTTATGTGAAGCGAAATCACCCTGAAAAGTTAGAGGCGCACGTTCCAGAATTTGCTAAGCGCATCGTGGGACAGTATAAGTTACCTGAATAAATAATAGTTGTTAGTTGGTGGTTATTTTTTAACCACTAACCACTAACCACTAACCACTAACTACTAACTACTAACTACTAACTACTTACCACTAACCACTAACAGCCATCACGCAAGATATGTTTACTGACGCTGACTTACCTAATGCCTTGATTGTGGGTGCTAGCCAAGGTATTGGTTTGGGATTTGTGAAAAAATTGCTGGAATTGGAGAGTATTGCTAGGGTTTATGCAACCTATCGCCGACGGGAGTCTGCTTCTGAGTTAATTGCACTGTTAGATGAATATCCAAAGAGACTATTTTGTCTGCCAATGGATATTACAGACGAAGTGCAAATTTCAGAAGATGTAGAACTCTTGCGTGGAGAGATAGACAGACTGCATTTAGTTATTAACTGTGTTGGGATTCTGCATGAGGGGACGCTGCAACCAGAAAAAAGCTTGAGGCAAATTAATCCTGAGAATTTAATGCGCTATTTTCAGGTGAATAGTATTGGTGCAGTGCTGCTTGCCAAACACCTGTTACCGTTATTTCGTCATAGCGATCGCAGTGTGTTTGCCAGTATTTCTGCCAAGATAGGAAGTATTAGCGATAATCAACTAGGTGGATGGTATGGTTATCGTGCTTCCAAAGCCGCGTTGAATATGTTGATGCGAAATGTGGCAATTGAATACGCTAGAACTAGCCCTAAAACTATAGTTGTAACATTGCATCCCGGCACAACTGACACGCGTCTTTCCCAACCTTTTCAAAAGAACGTACCCGCAGAAAAATTATTCTCAGTAGAACGTACCGTTAATCAATTGCTTGCAGTCTTAGAAAAGCTACAGATAGAGGATAGCGGACAATTTTTCTCTTGGGATGGTAGTCGCTTACCTTGGTAGTTTTTTAAACAATTTTAGGTTTTAAATTACTTAAGTTACTAACTAGTGGTATAGGATACAGATTCTCGTTGATTACCAGCATCAAGCTATAAAAAGTACTCCCAATAGTAACCTTAAATCTCTCTAGAGGTAACTATTTTTTGGAAACGAAAACCTTTAATATTAATTTTATATTTGTTTACAGTTCAGAAACATTTCCTCATTTTTGGCTAAAGCTGTAAATTTTCATACAATCTTGTTTATAACCTTCATAGAAATCATGTGGGAATTAGCAAACACTTAAGATTGTGATGATGAATATCTAATTTTTTGCTTAACCAGCTTATTTACATATCTGTGATTTTGAAAAATTAAAATATCTCTTTACTTAAAAATTAAAGATGCTGCCAGAGCTAAATCTATGTCTACCCCGGTAAAGATATCGAATAATTCAACAAATAATTTCACAAAAGTTTTAGCAGATACTAGCAAAGAAGAAGAACTCATGCATGAAGTTCTTCTAATAATTGAAAACTTGGCATACAGAGAAGAAGCTACGGTCAAGCTTATCTTTGATCGTCTTTATGATATAGGTTCTATTAACCTCATCAACCAAAACTTTCGCTCTCGCGCTGTCAAGAAAGTACTAAAACTAATAGCCAGGATGTCCAAACCAGCATTTAGAATTTTTGCTTGGCACTGGTTTAAAAAAAATAGTCCTCAATTGATTACTAACTGGTTACGCCAGCAAGTTAGTTTCAAAAATCAAGTTACACCAACCTCGAAAGTAATTATTGAAAGACAAGTTCCTCAATTAAATAGTTTTTCAGAACTAGAACACCAAAATAAAGAAATTCAATTTCTTCGCTCCCAGGTCAAAATACTAGCCACTATTTTGATCGGGGTAGTTGCTTTTTTTGGTGGTAGCTTGATCTGGCTAGGTCAGAGTATAATGACAGGGCGATCGCAACTGCAAAATGTAGAACAATTACCTCAAGTCACAATACAAGAAGCTAGCGTTGATAGACACTAGTACCGCTGCCTTGGAAGTCAAAAGTCACGCATTCAAAAGTCAAAACAAACTTTCCGCAGATGCACACAGATAAACATAGATTAAATATCGGTATGCATCTGTGTTTATCTGTGGTTGACGATCAAGAAAAGACTAGGCGACGCGCAGAACCATCATCGTTAAATTCTTGCTCTCCTTTGCCCATCACCTCAACAATTACTCTGCGCTGGGGTGGAGTCCACTGTCCTTGTCTTGCTTGGATGTCAACTACCACCTGCGTGCCTTCTAAATACACCCGATAGGTTGTTGTTGACCAAGCACCTTGGCGATATTCAAAGGTATGTCCGTCGTCTTCGTATAATGTCCACTCGCCTGTACCAGGGGCTACTCTTAACCTAAGTTCATTAATTGGTAACTCGCCTACATACTGCATTACCGGGCCGAGGGGAATAACCGACCCAGCACGAATGTACATAGGCATTGTTTCTATGGGTGCATGGGCGAGGATATGCGTCGAACCTTCGTAACGCTCTCCAGTCCACCAATCATACCAAGTTCCTTCTGGTAGATAAACTATGCGGTTCTCTACCCCTGGTCGGTAGACGGGCGCAGCCATCAAGGATGAACCTAAAAGTACCTGATCGTACAGTTCATGGGTTTTTGAGTCATTGGGATAGTGATAAAATAGGGGTCGCACAATTGGTGCGCCTGTAGTCGTCGCTTCCCAGAACAGCGTATATATGTAAGGTAGCAATCGGTAACGCAGTTCGATGTATTGACGGCAGATTTCTTCTACTTGCGGGCCAAATTCCCAAGGTTCATGGCGCTTAGTGTTAATCATTGAGTGGGCACGCATAAAAGGATATAGCATTCCTGCCTGCATCCAGCGGGCAAACAATTCTGGTGTGGCATCGCTAGCAAATCCCCCTATATCTGCACCTACAAATGCTACACCAGACAAACCTAAATTACAGAGCATGGGTAGGGACATTTCTAGGTATTCCCACAGCGAGTGATTATCCCCCGTCCACACCGCTGACCACCGCTGCACGCCTGCGTAACCAGACCGGGTCAGTACAAAAGAACGCGATCGCTCTCTTAGCTTTTCTAGTCCTTCCCTAGAGGCGCGCGCCATCATCATCCCGTACAAATTGTGGGTTTCGGCGTAGGTTGTGCGCTCATCTCCAGGGCCGCTGGGTGCATCCGTCGGAAAGAAAATTTTTTGCCCTCCCTCATCTCCAAACGGGCGATCGTTCATTGCTGGCTCATTCATGTCATTCCAAATACCAGCAACGCCCATATCGGTAAGGTTGTGTTGCAAATCTCCCCACCACTGGCGCACATCCGGACGGAGGAAATCAGGAAAGACTGCCCGACCAGGCCAAACATAGCCGTGAAAAACTTTGCCGTTTGCCTTGCGAATAAAGTAGTCTTTTTCTAGCCCTTCATCATAAACACTGTAATCTGATTGCGGCTCAAATTTCACCCCCGGATCGACAATGGTGACAACCTTGAAACCATCTGCTGCCAAGTCACCGAGTAATTTTTGCGGATCTGGAAATCGCCTCGGGTTCCATGTAAACACCCGGTAGCCGAACATATAATCAACATCTAAGTGGATGACATCGCAGGGAATGCGGCGCTGACGCAGTTGGTATACCAATTGCCGCACTTCTGTTTCCGAGTCGTAACTCCAGCGGCATTGATGATAACCCAGTGCCCATTGGGGAGGTAGTGACATTCGTCCTGTCAATCCCGTGTAAGTACGGACTATTTCTGCGGGTTCGGGACTGTAGATGATGTAATAGTCTAATTCGCCCCCAAGGGTTTCTAACCGGAGAGTATCTGTTTCGTCTGCACCCACATCAAATCGACTCCAGAAAGTGGTGTTAAAAAATAAACCATAGCTAACCTCCGAACGCAATGCCATAAAAAATGGAATTGCTTGGTACATTGCATCCGTCAGCATGGTGTAATCTAGGCAATCTGTAGTCCAATGGGTCAGACGCTTACCCTTTTGGTTGAGCAATCCCGCCCGTTCTCCAAAGCCGTAATACTTTTCCTCGGCTTCGATGCGCTTCCAGCAAGCTACTTGGTTTTTACCTTCTCCCATTTGCCGCCAACCTATCCCCAAACCTGTATCTTGGGCAAAAGGACGACCTGCTTTGTCAAAAAACTGGACTCGGCAAGGATAGCGCTGGACACACACCCGGATTTTCTCCGTTTCAATGGTGATTTCTTTGTCTGTCTCCTGTACGTCGAAAGATACAACAGCCCACTCTTCATCTGCTAGTGTCACAGCCCAAGAACGCCTTGATCTAAATTCTCCTGTAGGCGAAAAACGTACGCGGATGAGGTTGGGAGCAAGAACACTCAGAGAAAGGCGAGAAACACCGCAGTCAAAATTTATTCCTCGCTGATGGCGTTGGATATTCTCTACAGATGTGATCGCATTCCACGCTGGTTCGCGAATAGGTAATTCTCCGGCAAATTCTGGCATATCTAATATATTTGACGCTAATTTAGTTTGAATTGGTGTCTTTGTGTCTTTGTGGTGAAAAAAGAATTATTGAAACACCAAGACACCAAGACACAAAGAGGAAAGAAGTTTAATACCCATCCTCAAGAATATCTTGAAGGAAAGGAGCAAGTTCTTGATTTAACCGACCCGATCGCACAAATTCCGCGTAAGTATCTGCCTCTACCGCTAATAATTCCATTCGCAACTGTTCAGCTGTGAAGCTTCGCAGATTGGGGTAATCATCCTGTAATTTATCAATTTGTTCTTCTAAGCGCTTGAGTTCGCCTTTAATTAAAGCCTCCTGATAGCGGTAAAACTCTGGATCAAGTCCTGGGCGTTTTTCTACTTGTCCGAGGTATGTTAAAACACGTTTGAGGGCGGTCTGGCGGGCAACGAGTTCTAAATA
Source organism: Fischerella sp. (assembly GCF_013388695.1). Taxonomy (NCBI): domain Bacteria; kingdom Bacillati; phylum Cyanobacteriota; class Cyanophyceae; order Nostocales; family Hapalosiphonaceae; genus Fischerella; species Fischerella sp. Next base: position 18,624 of record NZ_JACAEU010000098.1, on the reverse strand, counting down.
TTCTTGTCGCAGAGGCTGATCGCCAAGAAGTTTTAGTTTTTCTAGCAAAGGTTTGGTAGTCAATCCCTGCACTAAAAGTGTAAATAAGACTACTCCAAATACAGTGTTGATTAGGTCTTCTCTTTCGGTAAGGATATTTGGTACGCTCAATGCTAGGGCGATGGAGACAGACCCCCGCAGACCTCCCCACCAAAGTATAGTTTGTTCTGGTAAGGGGATATTGGAGTTGGCAAGGCGATTGCTGAGAAATCCCAAACCGTAAACAGCGATCGCCCTTGCTAAAACCATCCCCGCGATCGTGACAGTGATGATATTCAGATTTTCAGCCAAGTCAACAAATCTAACTTGATCGCCAATCAATAGAAAAACAATGGAATTAACAAAAAATGCCAAAAATTCCCAAAACTCACTGACAATCACCCGCGTTCGCGGATTCATACCAATTCGAGAACCAAAGTTACCTAAAATCAAGCCAGCGGTGACAACCGCGATTACCCCAGAACCCCCAAGTTCTTCTGCAATGATATAAGTTCCGTAAGCAGAGACGAGAGTTAAAGACTGTTCCACGAGTGGTAAATCGAATCTTTGGGTTAAATAGGAAATACCAAACCCAATCAAACCACCAACAGCTATACCAATACCAATAACACTAAATAGTTGAACCACCAAAGGCTGGAATTCTAGTTGTACTGTTCCTAAAGGCAGTGCAACTAGAAAGCCGAAGGCAACAACTGCCATGCCATCATTAAATAGACTTTCGCCTTCCATCAACGTTGTCAGCCGTTTATCTACTCCCAGTTCTCGAAACAAAGCTGTCACAGAAACAGGATCGGTAGCAGATAAACTAGCTCCTACTAGCAGTGCTGTTGTTAGCGGTAGTCTTGACAAGAGATTTAAACCCAGCGCTATACCTGCTATAGAAATCAGTACTCCCACAACTGCATACAGACAGATAGGGATTAAATCCCGCTTTAAGTCAGACCACTTCAAATTCCAAGCAGCTTCAAACAATAAAGGCGGTAGGAAAATCGCCAAAATTAATTCTGGAGAAAGATTAACTAACCGCACATCTACCAGCGCTAATCCCAATCCAGCAATCACCAAAAGTAAGGTATATGGGATATGGCGAAACCAACTAAAGACTTGCGGTAAAGTCGCCACACTCAAGGAGACCGAGAGTACCAGAAGAAATTGTTTTAAGTTTTGTTCTATTCCAACTTCGCCTAGGGCAGATTCTATTGCCATGACAGTATTTTAGTTACGGTTAAAAATTGTTTCCTCACCTTACACAATCATTTATTGAATGGGGAACCTTCCACAGGGGTTATGAGTGCTGACTTTTGCCTCCTTCCTTCTGAGTTGTGTTACGAGTCGATAAAATTGCTGTATCATTTTATGCGACGGAAAAATTACCGGTATCCATCATATAGCTAAACATTTTGGCAACAGTGATGTTAGAGTAACAGCATTTTTCAGAGGTATGGACGGCTATCCACTCAATTAGAACAGAGGACGTGTGAGATATGAAAAAGTTTGGATTGCTGAGATGGTTTCCTCACCCCTATTCATGGCTAAATGCCCTGATACTGTCTTTGGTGATGACTGTATTTGTAGCGACACTCAAGCGTAATAACAACTTGTGGCTCAATCTGGCTCAATGGTCAGAAAAACCAGAATCGGTTATCGTTTGGGTAATATTCGTACTCTTATTACCCATACCAGCGATCGCTTTTCTGCATCACTTTTTTCTCAGCTTTTTTATTTCAGCAATTCCAGGAGAAAAGACAAGCAAAGTGAGAGGATTTTTCCCTGGACTCATCAGTTGGAGAGAAAGCTTGTATGGCTGGCTAGTACTTATTCTATCTACACTGACAGCAATCTTAGTTTGTACTCCTCTGTTACCTTTATTCCAGCTTAACTACACCCAAATAATTTCTGAATCCGGTCAAAACTACGGCAAGATAAAACCAATCTTTGCGATTGCCTGGTTGCTTAGTGCTGCTATCTTTTATCAAATTGAGTATTCATTTAAATATCGTCTAGTTTTTGGTAGTAGTGATAGTGATGAATCTAATGAATCTGAAAGTATAAACATCCCTGTAGTTAGTTATGTTCATAATGCAACCCCGCAGCCGGAAGTAGGTTTAACTGAGATACAAAAAACCAAAGAAGCACCTCAGAAGAAATCAAATTTTCTTAGTTTTACTAACAAATATCGTAAAATTCCCAAACGAGTATTTACATTTATTCTCGTCCCCTTAGTTGCTCTATGGTTATACTCATTTGCTAAGTTGCCAGAAGTTAAACAAACTATACCTGCAAATCTATCTGCTGAGACAGTAACACTCTCTTCTAGTAAAACTGCACCTGTAGATAAGAAATATAACCAAGCGATTAATAAAGCTAGACGTGCAGCGAAATTAGCAAAGCTAGCACAATCTGAAAGTGAGTGGAAGGTAGTTGCTAAGAACTGGGAAGAAGCGATCGTCTTCATGAAAGCTGTACCGAACACTAGCTCTAATTATGGTATGGCTCAGGAAAAAATTAGGCAGTATCAAATTCATCAGGAATTTGCACAGCAAAGTGCAGCAGCTAGGAATTAAAGCATTTACAAAATTTAAATAATTTATGTAATGTTTAGGTTTAAACGTAATTTGACATGAACTAAAGTAAGCTAGTTAATTTAAGATTTTTTCGCCTAAAATTTTGGTATAAACACTGAGGAACGAGTTGTAAAAATTAGGTTATCTTTGATGCAACCGTTATGTTTTCAGCTCTTCACTTCTAGTGTTTATGACACAGGCGAATATTTTAGAACTGGCAAAGCAAGGAGATGTGAAGGCGATCGCATCTCTAATGAACAGCCAATTGCAACTGAAAAACGTCACAGCGAAAGTTACTCTCAAAAATGGCTGTTTGCGGGTGAGACTGGAATCTACTCAAGTGCCGGATCAACAGAATTTAGTTAAATATGTACGTCAAGAAATAATTGGCTTAAGATCTCAGTCTATTAAAAAGGTAAAAGTTGACGGTTTTCAACAAGGTAAGAATTTTGCTGTTTGGAGTCAAGAATTAAATTTAGAATTACAGCAAGCACTCACTGCTTCACTGAGCAAGCAATCATCAAATATCGAAATTAAAAAATTTATATTTAAACAACAAATTTTATTTTTTGCTAAAAAGCTAGCTGGAAAGCAATATATTGCGATCGCTATAGTATTAATTGGTATTTATATAGTAGGAAAGAATCAAATATTTCAACGACAAGGATGTATTATTCAAAGTTATTTACAAGGGAAAAGTACTGAAGGTTGTAAATAATTTGAATTATTTTAGGGTGTACTATATCCGAGCTATGCACTTTCAAAAGAGTATAAAGCTTCTTATCATCATCGGAATTATATATTTTTTAAACGCAGAGGAGCGCAGAGGGTTCCGCAGAGGCTCGCAGAGTTTTTGCGATCGGAAAGTTTAGTTTAGAAAAACAGTTTTCTCTGTCTGTATATCCTTCGTTACAATAAAACACAGACAAGCAGTTTCGCCACGGAAGCCAAACCATGACAGGAAGAACGACGCGGCGCAATTTCTTAATTACTAGTGCTGCTGTTGCTGGCGGTATTGTAGGAAGTACAGCGTTGCAACAAGGTAACACAAACCCTGCGACACCAGCGACTATGCCAGAACGAGTGTTGGGACGCACGGGGGTAAAAGTCCCTATTTTTGGGTTGGGGGGAGCAGGTCAAACGCCGCTATCTTGGAATGGAAAAGAACGAGATGCTGTGGCAATTATCGAACGAGCTTTGCAACTTGGCATCCGTTATTTTGATACTGCTGCGAGTTACGGGCCTAGTGAAGATTATTTGGGAAAAGTATTGCCACGCGATCGCACTAAGTTATTTTTAGCCAGTAAGACAGATGAAAGAAGCCGGGATGGCGCGTGGCGAGAATTAGAGAGAAGTCTCAAACGTCTGAACACAGACTATCTTGACTTGTGGCAGTTACATCACGTTTCTTTCCCTGAAGAACTGGATACTATCTTTAGTGCATCCGGAGCAATTAAAGCTTTGGAAGAGGCAATGCAACAAAAACTAGTCCGTTTTACTGGTATTACGGGACACCATGAACCAGTAGTAATTGCCGAAAGTTTGCGTCGCTATCCTTTCCACACTACCCTCATACCCGTAAATGCCGCAGATAAGCATCATCCACGTCCGTTTATGCCTGTAGTTTTACCAGTAGCACAAGAAAAAAATGTCGGCGTCATAGCTATGAAAGTACCCGCCTACGGTCGCTTATTTAAAGCAGGTGGATTGGCTGGTATGCAGCAAGCTTTGGGATACAGCCTTTCTCAGCCAGGAGTTCATTGCTGTGCGATCGCAGCTGAAAGCGTCCAGCAACTAGAAGAAAATGTCAAGATAGCACAGGCTTATCAAGAACTTTCTCCAGGCGAATTAGCAAGTATTGAAAAGCGCACTGCGAGAATTTGGGAGGAAAGCACCTTCTTCCGCGCATGGACTTAAAAATTCGGCAGCATTTGCAAAATTTCTTTAGCAGCGCGATCGCACACTCCTACTTCTCCTATACACCGTCGCATTTCTTGATAATCTGCCTGTATTTGCTGTTTGCGTTCCCGGTTCAGCAATGATTCTACTGCTGCTTGAACAATATTCTCTGGAGTTGCTTTTTCTTGAATAAACTCCGGCACAATCCCTTTCATCACCATCAGGTTAACTGGCGAGGCAAAAGGAAAAGTTATTTTCAGGATATTGCGGCCAATCCAGTAAGTGAAGGGGCTAAGGCGATAAATCACCACCTGCGGCACGTTTAACAAAGCAAGTTCTAAATTCACAGTCCCGCACTTAGTAATTGCTAAATCAGCAGCAGCAAGCACTTCCTGTTGTTGTCCCGATACTACAGTGGCTCGTAAACCGTACCGTTGTATCTGTTTTTCTATTTTATCTCGATAAATTTCCAGAGACAGGGGAATCCAAAAATGCACCTGTGGTAGTTTGTTTTGTATTTCCTGTGCTGCTTGGAACATCACTGGCAAGAGATATTTAAGTTCTTGGTGACGGGAGGCAGGTAGAAGCGCTACGGCGATCGCATCATCCACAATTCCCAACTTGGCACGTGCCGCTTCTCGACTCGGAAAGTTTTCTATCCTATCTACTAATGGATGCCCTACCCAAGTCACATTTGCACCGTTGTCTTGAAAATAACGCGCCTCCTGCGGGAAAATCGCTAACATTTTATCGCTAAAACCAACAATCCGGGCTGTGTCACGAGGTGCGATCGAACAAACCCAAAGTTGAGGTGCAATGTAATATACTACTGGCACTTGCGGCAGATGGCGGCGAATGTAATTACCTATGCCCAGATTTGGCCCCATGTAGTCAATCAATACAACCAAATCAGGAGGATTTTGCTTGAGATAAGCGATCGCCTGCCGCTGAATTTGCAGAGTCGGTAACACAAAAGGCAGAGATTCCAAAAGACCAAAAGAGCCAATTTTACTAGTATTACCTAATAGAATGGCTCCTGCTGCTGCCATTTTTTCGCCACCCAATGCCACAACTTCTAATTCCAGTCCAGCAGCAAGGGCTTGCCGTTGCAAAGCGGCAACCAATAACGACCCTTGTAAATCGCCAGACACTTCACCAGTACTGATAAATATTCGCATTTTGGAATGAGGGATTGGGGATTGGGGATTGGGAATTGGGGATTGGGGATTGGTGATTGGGGATTGGGGATTGGTTTTCTTACCGATGCCCATTGCCCCTTGCCCCAGTCCCCAGTCCCTAGTCCCTAATCCCTTATTGTCAAGATTCATCATCCTTACTAGCTGCTTTCCCTTTTCCAGGAATTAAGCCACGTCTTCCCGGCATTTGAGAAAGTAGGAGGAAGCGACGCAGATGCTGTAAATGTTCCGTATCTCCCAAAAGTTCTAGTTGTTCCAAGGCATCCTTGAAAATTAAGTCAGAACGATAGAGAATACGGAAAGCTTTTTTCAAGGTTTGTAAGTCAGTAGCTGAAAAACCAGCGCGTTTGAGTCCGATAAGATTAAGTGTTCGTATCCGTGCTGGATTTCCTTCTACCGTCATATAAGGCGGTACATCCCGGTCAATACGTGCCATACCCCCTATCATTGAGTGCTTACCTATATGCACGAATTGATGAACACCCAAAACCCCACTTAGTCTGGCACGGGATTCGATGTGAACATGACCCGCCAGTGCTACTGAGTTGGCAATCACTACTGAGTCTTCAATTACACAGTTATGCCCCACATGGACATAAGCCATCAGTAGGTTGCTATTGCCGATGCGAGTCTCTCCACCTGTACCAGTAGCTCGATTAATTGTAACGTATTCTCTAATTAAGTTATCATCGCCAATCTTAACCCAGCTCAATTCGCCAGCATATTTTAAATCTTGGGGTTCCAAGCCAATAGCGGCTCCTGTAAAAATCTGATTTCGTGCCCCAATTTCTACAGGTCCATCTAGCACTGCATGAGCGCCAATTACGGTTTCGGGACCGACTTTCACATGCCCTCCAATCACAGCATAGGCACCGACTTGTACTGTCGGGTGCAGCTCCGCGTTAGGATGAATTACAGCAGTTGGATGAATAAGCGTCTTCAAGGATGCATCTCCAGAACAGTAAGCGTGCTGAGTCTTGTAGAGACGCGCCGTAGCGCATCTGAATTCTGTAGCCGAAAGTATCGGGTAAGCTACTTTGGTGTGAGGGCGGCAAAAATCTAGAAATCAGACCATACAGTTATGGCTTGTTGCTGTTACAGATATCCTGGAACAGGATTTAGTGAAGGCACGTCACGGCCGTACCTCTACTACTAGAGTAAATTTTTAGTTTACAAGGGAAAACATTAGTTCGCCTTCAGCAGCGAGCTGACCGTCAACTTCGGCACGAGCTTGCATTTTACCGAAACGACGTTGTTTCACCCATAACAGTTCCACTGTCATCACTAGTTGATCTCCGGGAACAACTTGGCGACGAAAGCGGACTTTATCTATACCAGCAAATAGGAAGAGTCCACCTTCCAATTCTGCCGCTTGTGTCATCACGACACCACCAACTTGTGCCATTGCTTCTACAATCAGCACACCTGGCATAATCGGACGTCCTGGAAAATGTCCTTGAAAATGGGGTTCGTTAATCGTGACATTTTTGATGCCAACAGCTCGTTTCCCAGGTACGTAGTCAATAATCCGGTCTACTAGTGCGAAGGGGTAGCGGTGCGGTAGAAGTTTCTGAATTTCTTCTATTGTGAAAATGGTTTTTGTTTCAGATGGAGTCGTAGTGGAATTATCTAATTGCTCCTGAGTAGCTGCTGGTGTGGAACTATCGGTAGAATTTACTTCGGTGACAGTTGACATTGATGGTGTTGTTGATTTTAAGTTTTGGTTTGACTTGCAAGAGACTGAATAGTTTAGTATTAGAGATTGTTTAGTAGTGGATTGTAAAACTACCACTAACCCTACGGGTACTCTACGAGAAGCCGCCCTGATGGGCGTCTACGCCAGTCGCTCATGGGGGAACCCCCTATAAGTGCGCGCTGGCTCACTACTAACCACTAACTACTAACTACTATCCAAATAACTACTTACCACTCCCCGGTCGCAAATCCCAAATTTTTTGCGCCAGTTGAACGTGTAAATTGTGGCTGGCTTTATAAGCCAAGAAGTGAGCGCAGGGGAAAGTCCCCAATAAACTTAAGTCTCCTACTAGATCCAAAATTTTATGACGTACTGGCTCATTTGCAAATCTTAATGGTGGATTTAGCCAGCCATCAGGCCCGCATACGAGAGCATTTTCTAAGCTTCCACCTTTGATTAACCCGGATTTTTGTAGGTATTCAATTTGATGTAACAAACCAAAGGTACGGGCGGGGGCAATTTCTGCTGCAAAGCTCGCATCAGTATTCCCTGGGTCGGTAGGCGGAGACCAACTGTGCCATTGGTTACTAATAGCAGGTAGCTCGAAATCAATGCCATAGGTAAAGCGGGTTGCTGGTGCAGGTAGGGCGCAAACAAAAGCATCCTCCTGACGCACCCATATTGGCTCATTTATGGGCTGAGGCGCATTTTCTATGGTTAGGGTTTGTGAGACTAAACCCACTTGAGCTATGCTTTCTGTCCACACTTTTGCTGAACCGTCCAAAAGCGGTACTTCTGGGCCGTCGATTTCAATCCGGACGTTATCTACACCCATACCTGCTAGGGCTGCTAACAAATGCTCCACAGTTCGGACACTTGCCTCTGTTTTCCCTAACTGAGTAGAGAGAACAGTCTGACTAACCGCCGTTACTTGTGCTGGAATTATCGGAGTGTTGGGTAAATCTACTCGTACAAAGTAACGTCCACTGCCTGCTTCTGCTGGTAGTATCCGCACCTGAGTACTTGCACCGCTATGCAATCCCACTCCTGTTTGGGTAATTTCAGTTGCGAGAGTTTGTTGCATAAAATTAAGTCAAGGGTCAACAGTCAAGGGTCAACAGTCAAGGATCAATAGTCAAACACTCAGCTTTGGACTTTGGACTATTGACTCTGGACTCTTGACTACTTAAAATCTTTCGCCAATACCAAAATTAATGCGACTGTCTCCTTCATCGTTGAAACCGTAGTCAATGCGGATGGGGCCTAGTGGGGACTGTACCCGTACACCCAGACCGTAGCCGTAGCCACTACCGCTTTTATTCAACAAATCACCTGCTTTGGTTTCTGTTCCGAGGTCAGTAGCAGCATCAAAAAATAGTGCGCCGCTGACTACAGAGAAAACAGGAAAGCGATACTCTACAGAAGCTTGCAAGAAACTGCTGCTACTGGCTAAAGCACCTTCTTCGTAGCCCCGGACGGAGTTGCTACCACCCAGAGTAAACGCTTCGTAGGAAGGCACGTCACCAAGTATGGTTCCGCCTTGGATGTTAAAAGCAAGAGTTTGCGGTCCTTCATTAAAGTTGGTGAATTTTACAGGAATATAGTAACTATAGCTACCCCGAATCTTGCTCATCAAAATGTTCCCTAGTCCTACAGGTACGGACTGGTCTAATCCTAGGCGGAAGAAAGAACCACTGGTTGGTTGCAAAGCATTGTTGCGTTTGTCACGTACTGCGGCTAGTTGTAATGTCAGCAAGTCATCTTGACCAGTTCCAGATTCGGTCAGGTCGATTATTTCTGTGGGTTGATCGTTCTCGAATATTGTTGCTTGCTTTCTAATGTCGCCATCAGAATCACGAGTGGAAACTCGTTGATATCTTACACCGGCTGAAGCTGTCCATTCTGCACGCTCATAAGGATTTTTGGACAAAGGACGGCTAAAGTTGATGCCACCACCTAGACGTAAAATACGGGGGGTATCGCCATCGTCCTCACCTTCTTTAAAGGTTTCGATGTTATCATCTTCCCCTTCATAAATCAAAGAAATCGAACGACTACGGAAAAGATTTGCTGTGTAGGAAGTTCGGTAAGGGTCTCCAGCTATCCAAGGATCGGTAAACCGAACATCAAACAGCAATTCCCGTTGACCTACCTCTAACTCGGCACCCAGTTTTTGGTTTCTTCCGTTCAGGTTTTGCTCTTGATAGCTGATAGTGCCAAACAGTCCACTAGCAGAACTAATACCCGCCCCTGCTGCAATAGAACCGCTACTACGCTCAACAACATTGACAACCACATTCACTTGCCTAGGGTCAGTACCGGGGTCAAGAGAAACATTTACGTCCTCAAATAGTCCCAGTCCGTATACCCGCTGCAAGTCTCTTTGCACAATGTTGCGGTTGAATACCTGTTTGGGCTTTAATTGCAGTTCTCGTGTAATGATATATGGTTGCGTCCTTCCCCTGATTGGTCGTCCTTCTTTGTCAGTCTCCTGACCTTCTTTAGTGCGATATCTGACGTTAATATCTTCCACTACCCCCTCCGCTACACTCAGGGTGACGACTCCGTTTTCAGATACCTGCGGCGCTCCAACTACCTGCGCTAAAACGTAACCTTGGTCTTGATACCATTTGAGTAACTGTTGAATGCTTTGTTGCAACTCCCGCAAGTTAAGGATTCTACCGTACTGGTTCTTAAAAATTTGATTTGGAATATTTGGAGGTAATACCGAGGGAACGCCGGTACTAGGATTGGCGTCAATTCTTACCTGATTCAGAACTGGGTTAAGCTGAACTAAGAAAGTCACCCGTACCCCTAATGGTGTATCTTCTGGCACTGCCTGAACATTAGAGAAAAAGCCAGTGGTAAAGACGGCATTAATATCTTGTTGTAGTTGCGATCGCGTTGTCGTCCGCCCCGGCTGGGTACGAATTGCGGCGTAAACATCGTTTTCCAGTTGCGGTGGTAAAGGCTGTCCCTTCTCAGTTTTAATTAAAACTTCCGATACCAGCACACGAGGTTCAGCCTCTGCTGGTGGTTGTTGGTTGGTGGTTGGTGGTTGTTGGTTTGTGGTTGGTGGTTGTTGGTTTGTGGTTGGTGGTTGTTGGTTGGTGGTTGGTGGTTGTTGAGTTGGAGAAGGCGGAGTATTTGTAGGGGAAGTTATGCCAGGACTTTGTGCAGTTGTTGGATTTGTCGAGGTTGGTGTTATGCTCTTTGGTGTTGTCTTTAATGCTGATGCACCTGGTTCAGTGACAATTTTTTGTTGTTGATTTGTTGCTGATGTTGCGACTGCTGTAGTTTGTTTTGGATTTTGAGCAGTTTGTATACTATTTGAGCGATCGGATGTCGGTATTATTACCCCCGATCTCTTTTCTGCTGTTGGAAATACAGCAACAACTTCATTTTGTTGGTCTGTCGCTGATGTTGTAACTGCTGTAGTTTGTTTTGAATCTTGAGCAGTTTGTGTACTGTTTGAGCGATCGAATGTCGGTATGATTACCCCTGAGGTCGTTTCTGTAGTTGGGAATCCAGCAACAACTTCCTGTTCTTGATTTGTTACTGGTGTTAAAACTTCTGCTGTTTTTTTGGAATTATTCGCAGTTTGTGCATTTGCATGGATCGAACAGCTTAATGGAGCAGCGATCGCCATCACTGTCATCACAACGGGGGATAAGCGCATTTTATTTTGATTGTTCTTCACTTACACACACCATGAAAAATAAAGTAAGCTTTCAGTCACAGGGTAAAAGTAAAAAATAATTTAGTGCTTTTGCCTTTCCAGTTAAGAAATAAATTTGCAAAAGCCTTTACTAAAGAGACTGGAGACTAGATGAGAATCATGAATAATGAATTCTGAAAATTTCATAATTCATTATTCATAATTCATAATTGATTTAGTACTCTTTTCAAAACCTCCTGATAGGCGTCCTCTACATTTCCTAAGTCCCGGCGGAAGCGGTCTTTGTCTAGCACACGAAGATTAGGATCGTCCCCTGCACTGATATCCCATAAACGACAGGTATCTGGGCTAATTTCATCTGCTAGTAACAACTGTTGTTGTGAATCCAAACCAAATTCTAGTTTGAAGTCCACTAGGGTAATGTTGCACCTCTGGAAAAATTCCTTCAGAAAATCGTTGATTTTCAATGCTAGATGGGTAATACTGTCAACTTGTTCCGGAGTCGCTAGTTCCATCAATAGCAAGCGATCGCGTGTTAGCAGAGGATCTCCCAATTGGTCGTTTTTGTAATAAAACTCTACTAAAGGCATCTTTAGCACAGTTCCTAGTGGTAATCCTGTTTGTTGACAAAGACTGCCAGCAGCAATGTTCCTGACAACTACTTCCAATGGCAAAATTTTCACTGCTCTGATCCGCATTTGATTTGCAGCAGGACTGTCAATAAAGTGGGTTTTGATCCCACGTGCTTCCAATTCTTGGAATAATTTACTGGAAATGCTGTTGTTTATTCTTCCTTTCTCTTGGATACTACCGCGTTTTTGAGCGTTAAATGCTGTTGCATCATCTTTAAAAACAGCCAGTAAGATTTCTGGGTCATCTGTAGGGTAAATAATTTTGGCTTTGCCTTCGTATAGCTTGGTGGGGACAGACATGGTAGGAGTTAAAGTTATGGGCTATTGCCAGCTTCTATGCTTCAGGCTTAACCATTTTATCTTTTGTCTTTAGCTATTAGTCATCAGTGAAGTAACTCAGTCAGACTGTTGACCACTGATAGATGCACAGGTAGTTCTGGATAACTACTATCAAGGTATATTTTTTATTTTTCCTGCAACAGTAATTACTTGGAATTAAATAGAATAACAGATTTTAATGTATTTTTTTATACAAAAGCTCACAATTTTAGATCAATTTAAATTACGATCAAAATTTAACTAAAGTTTTCAATGATAGGCAGTTAGCTGCCCAGAACCTTAAATTATTATTGCTATTTATTCGGTTTGAGATTAAAAACAAAAGGAGGTGAAAGTAAATAGAAAAATGGTTAACAAAGATGATTTTCTTTATCCTCGGAGTCGCTACTACGGTCAGGTAAAGCCAGAGAACTTATTGTTCAACGCTAATTTGCAGGAATTTGCCCAAAAAGTCAGCTATATCTGCAACTTAGAGACATCTGGAAAAATCCCACCTCAAGAGGCTTACGAGCAAATCAAAGAACTTTGGAAAAGTTTGAAGCAATCGAAAAAAGAACTGAGAATTGGCGAAAACCCTTTCCGTATGGACGATGAAGACAAGCCAGAAGAATAATCAGTCAATAGTCATTGGTCATTGGTTAGTGGTTATTCGCCATTCCCTATTTCCGAACCTTTACGAGTAATACTTTTTGTCTAGTAATTTACTTGTTCATCATTGTCCAAACGCCATCCCAAGAGTTTGGCAGAGTTTGTTGAAGGTAAGTGCGGGCACGTTCTAAGTGGATATCGACGGCTTGATCCGCAGGCCGAATTTTTTTTGCCGTTTCAAAGCAGGCGATCGCCCGCTCAAAGTTACGGCTCAAATAGGCATCACGTCCGTCATGGTAATGGCACAAAAATTCTTGGGTACTGGTGTCTAGGGGTGTGGTGTGATCGCTAATTAACTCGTAGATATTTACCGCCTGGTGTTTTCCTTTGACGCGGATTTTGTCTAACTCGCGCACCCAAATGCGATCGCGGCATAAATTGTAAGTAAATTCACTTAATATAATATCACAACCATATTCTTTGGTCACTGCTTCCAAACGCGAACTTAAATTGACGCCATCGCCAATAACTGTATAGTCCATGCGTTTGTGAGAGCCAATATTGCCAGAGACTACTTCTCCCGAACTAATGCCAATACCGATATAAATTTTTGGTTGCTCTTGGATAACTCGCCGTCGGTTAAACTCTTCAAGGCGTTGCCGCATTTCTAATGCTGCTTGCACCGCCTTCCAAGCATGGTTTTCCATTAGCGGTAGTGGCGCGCCAAACACTGCCATTAAGGCATCGCCAATAAACTTGTCGAGAGTGCCTTCATGGTTAAATACAGCTTCTACCATCGTCTCAAAATACTGATTCAGCAGCGATACCACCTCAGCGGCACCGAGATTTTCTGTAAGAGTAGTGTAACCTCGAATGTCAGAGAACAAGATGGTTACTTCCTTGCGTTCACCTACCATTAAGGCGTCTTCCCCCAATGCCATTACTTCTTCGGCAACACGGGGAGTCAGGTAGCGGTACATCGTATTTTTCATCCGCTTTTCCTGACTGATGTCTTCTAAAACGACTAAACCGCCGCGTACCCCACCTTCTGGGTTAGTTAAAGGGTTAACGGTAAGATTGATGCTGCGTTCAATTTTATTAACGTTATCAGCACTCAATAACTTGAACTGGGGAGTGAGAGGTTGGTTCCAAGGAATAAAAATATTCGCTTGAGTGCGATCGCGGATTGCCAAAATGTAAGTTCCTGTATCCTGGGCAAGTGTGTCATCTGCGGTATTTAAATATAACCCCACCGTCAAATTTTGCTCTGGTACATAATGTCTTGCCCCCGTTTTTAGACTATCTTGCAGTCGCATTTTTAAATTATCAATTGGTACAACCTCCCAGACAAGGCGACCAATTAAATTTTTTTCCCATAAATGTTTATTTTGTTTGGCATTTATATCCGTTAAAGAACAACCAAGCAATTCCAGTGCCGCATCATTTATAGTTACAATCCGACCGTCCATATCTGTAGAAATTACGGCATCTGAAAGGCTTTGCAAAATGTCTTTTTGATACTGTTTTTCTAATAATACATTTTCAAATAAACGGGCATTTTCTAAAGCAATTCCTGCTTGAATGTTAAAAGCCCGCATAAACTCTTCATCAGAAGTAGTAAAACAGCCTTGTTGCTTATTAATTAACTGTGTCACACCTATCAATTCATTAGCAGAATTGAACACTGGCAAACACAGGATATTGCGAGTTATATACCCCGTCTTTTTATCTGTAGTGGGGTCAAAACGGGGGTCTTTGTAAGCGTCAGGAATATTCAGCGCTTCACCAGTAGAAGCCACATAGCCAACAATCCCACGGTTGGCGGGAATACGGATTTCCATCAATGTTTTACCATCCGCTGCTGCTACTTTTGTCCAAAGTTCTCCCATTTCTTTACGATACAAAAATAGCGTGCTGCGGTCTGCTTGCATTAAAATCCGCGCTTGTTCCATGACTATTTGTAAAGTCGCTTCTAAATCAAGACTTTGCCCTAGTGTTTGAGTTGCCCGCAAAAGAGCAGTTGCACCCCGCTGATTGCGGGCTGCCACATAAAAAGATTGACAGCTTTCTAAGATAATACCGATAGCAGAGGCAAAGTTGCGAAATCGCTCTTCATCTTCACAATCAAAGGGAACATTTCCAGCTTTATTAGCCAGTTGTACTACTGCTACGACCTGGTTTTTACTGCTTAAAACAGGCATACATAAAAGATTATCAATCTTATAGCCCATTTGTTTTTCCAGGTCGGAACTAAAAAGGGGGTGAGTAGAGGTTTCAGAGATATTGAGACATTGACCTGTTATGGCAACATGACCAGGAATGCCAACGGTAATGGGAATACGAATTTCTAAAGGTTTGTGAGTATTATCTTGAGGAATTTTTGTCCACAGTTGACCCTTGTCGTAGTCTACCAAGAAAATTGTAGTGTGTTCAGCTTGGAGAATTTGACCAATTTTGAGTGTAATCGCCTCTAGTACCTTCTCCAACATAGTTTCTAGGGCTTCATTGTTGATGAGTTCAATTGCCCGTAGAAATTGCTGGAATTCAGCAGTAATAAAGTCTAGTAAGCAAACAAATTCATTAACAGAAAGGTCTTTGACACGACGCAGTAAGGCGTGGGTACGATTAACTTGAGTAAGTTCAGTTAATGTAGCCAAGACGCTACCAGAATTTAGGAGTGTCATAGTAATTTTAGATTTTAGATTTTAGATTTTAGATTTTAGGTTGGGATTGGTTAGTGGTTAGTGGTTAGTAGTTAGCGATCGGTGATAAATAGTTCATAAAAAATTTATGAGCCATAAACCATAAAC
This sequence comes from Fischerella sp., assembly GCF_013388695.1. Classification (NCBI taxonomy): domain Bacteria; kingdom Bacillati; phylum Cyanobacteriota; class Cyanophyceae; order Nostocales; family Hapalosiphonaceae; genus Fischerella; species Fischerella sp. The sequence continues at coordinate 3,182 of NZ_JACAEU010000098.1, read as the reverse complement.
TATTAACTACTAACTACTAACCAATCAAAAATCAAAAATCCAAAATCACATTACGCTGCTTTCGGTAATTCAGAGTAGATGACCTTCTGATAATAATCTTGCAATTGGCGAGTGGCAGCTGCCCATCCCCAACGTTCTGCTTCTCGACGGGCATTTTGACGAATAGTTTCTCGTTCTTGTTTCATCTCTAACAAACGAATCGTAGCAGCGATCGCCCCCTCGTCACCTGCATTTAAATCAAAGAGGTATCCATTTACACTATCGGTTACAATATCAGGAATGCCGCCAGAACACGCTGCTACTACCGGACACCCTGCGGCCATGGCTTCTAACAATACTAACCCCAATGTTTCTGTACGGGAAGGAAAGATAAAAGCATCAGCGCTAGCAAATGCCGAAGCTAATTCTTGACCAACCAAATAACCAACAAAATTAGTGTTTGTATTAGCAAAATGCTTTTCTAAGGCTTGACGCTGGGGGCCATCTCCCACTAGTGCCAGTCTCGCTTCAGGAATAGCTTCTAATATTGGTTTGATGCGCTCAATTTCTTTTTCGGCAGAAAGACGCCCCACGTAAAGCAGCAGTGGACTATCTGGATGATTTTGCGATAAACGCGATCGCATTTGTTGACTGGCTAAGCTAGGATGGAATGTTTCTGTATCGACTCCCCGTTGCCACAAATTCACTCTTTCAATGCCGTGTGTTGTTAGTTCCTCCATCATCGCTGTAGAGGTACACAAATTTAAAGCTGCTTGATTGTGACCTGCTTTCAGTAATTCCCACAGCAAGCCTTCTAGCATTCCCAAACCGTAGTGCTGGAGATATTGAGGCAAATGGGTATGATAAGAAGCCACCAAGGGAATATCGAGTATTTTGCTATAGAATATACCAGCCAATCCCAAAACCGCTGGATTTACTACATGAATAATATCTGGCTGAAACTGTTCCAAAATGTAACCAATTGCTGGGCGGGGCAGTGCCATTTTTAACTCTGGATACAGCGGCAAGGGAAAGCCGGAGATACCATATATTGTGGCTCCTTTGTATTCACTGATGCCACCATCAGGACAAATTACTAGTACTTCATCGCCACTGCGTTGTAAATGTTCAATGGTATGGCGCAAGCGCGTTACAATGCCGTCAACCTTGGGCAGAAAGGTTTCGGTGAATAAAGCAATCCTCATAAAATATTATTCAGTACAGGCAGTGTGTTCAAATAATTCCAGTGTCTGAGTAATTTACGAATCATTCACAGCGTAAACCGTCTGGCGGGCTACAAGCGATTCCGCACAGTCACTTTGTCCTCTATTCTTCTTTGCTCAGAATAGCCGTTGGTGGCAACAAAATGACCATTAGGCAGACAATACACCCGATAATCACACGTTTACTGGTCGTCATACAGTGGGAGAATCTGAAAACCAGTTTTCAGTTTTAGACCAGCAATTTACTTGAAATAAGGTTCTGTGGTTAGCTTCGTTCAAGGTTTCCCCTAGGTTGAAAGTATCATTTAAATCAAGATGTCCTGTTAGGTAGGGTGCAAATTCCATGAATGCCAATGGCTGTTATTACCCCACCTAACAACACTCCGACTCCTTCAGCAAAGCAATTTATTCTGTGTCTGTTTTCTGCTGCTTCAGCAACAAGTAAGTCACGCATCGTTGCAGATGGAGACTTCGCTACTTGCTGGTAATTTTTGTAAGCAGCATCTAGTACTGCCCATTCGGGAAGTAGGTAGTAGATACTAACGCCACTAAATGCCACACCGGGCAGTACAACAAACACAAACAGAACAAGCGATCGCATCTTCATGCTTTGCTATTTACGATGCCAAGTCACTTTCGGCAAAATTTGGTTGTTATCGACTCGGTTTTGATATTTGATCGCAAAGTTCAACAGAGAATCAAGTAGGGAATCAGAGAGATAGTGAGGCTGTAAACCCAGATCCAGCAGTTTTGTATTTTTGGCGTTGAAGTAATGTTCTTCTTTTTCGATTCTGGGGTTATCCAGATTCTTAACTTCCACATTCAGTCCCATAGCATTTCCGGCTTTTTTCACCATCATTGCCAAGTCGCCAACGCTAAATAGTTCGGTAAATTGGTTAAACACGCGAAATTCGCCAGGTTGGGCTGGGTTGGCGATCGCTAATTCAATACATCGCACCGTATCCCGAATATCTAAAAATCCACGCGTTTGTCCGCCTTTACCATACACTGTCAGGGGGTGTCCAATGGCAGCTTGGATACAGAAGCGGTTCAACGCCGTTCCAAACACACCATCGTAATCAAGACGGTTAATTAACAGTTCGTCCATTCCGGTTTCTTCGGTTAAGACGCCGTAAACAACACCCTGATTTAAGTCTGTTGCCCGCAATCCCCAAATCCGACAAGCAAAATGGATGTTGTGGCTGTCGTGGACTTTGCTCAGGTGATACATTGAACCAGGCTGCTTGGGATAAGGCAGGGTATCTTTACGCCCGTTGTGTTCAATAGTGATATAGCCTTCTTCTATATCTATGTTGGGTGTACCGTATTCACCCATTGTTCCTAGCTTCACCAAGTGGCAATCTGGGAAATCTTCTTTCATCGCGTACAGCAAATTCAGTGTACCGACAACGTTATTGACCTGCGTCATCACTGCGTGTTCGCGATCGATCATGGAAAATGGAGCTGAACGCTGTTCGCCAAAATGCACAATAGCATTTGGTTCAAATTGGTGCAGTGCTTTTTGGAGAAACTCGTAATTAGTGATATCGCCAACAAACAGATCGATGGATTTACCAGTCAAATCTTGCCAGCGCTGGATGCGTTGCTGAATTGGCGCAATTGGAGTGAGAGTTTCTACACCCAGTTCGTTATCCCAGTGTCGCCGCACCAAACTGTCTAGAATGCCAACTTCGTAACCTCGATTAGAAAGGTAAAGTGCGGTTGCCCAACCGCAATAGCCATCGCCACCAATAACCAGGACTTTCATTTTCACCAGTTTTTACTCGCTGATAGCTAAATCTATCAGGTTTATGTCACCTCTTGACCATGAAGATTGGGGATTGGGAATTGGGGATTGGGGATTGGGCAAAAATAAGTCAAAAGCATGCCCAAGGGGCGCAGCGAAGGGTTAAAAGCTAAAAGTAAAAAGAAAGAATTTTTTCTTTTACCTTTTTACTTTTTACTTCTCCAGTTCCTTTG
>NZ_JACAEU010000019.1:0-23655 GCF_013388695.1 Fischerella sp. | reverse complement strand
TTGGTTCTCTGACCAAAACTTAATTTCTTTGACGAGGATTGGTTTTGCTTTTGGCTTTCAAACTATTGATTTTTCTTGGTTCGGACGTCTCGCTTTTGCTTGACACTTTATCTAGGTTAACAAGCTCTTTTAGCTTTGTCAAGGGATTAGAGAAAATCTTTTTCTTTTTTTCCTTGCTCTAAATTCTTGCTGCTAGCAACTTGTTTTGTCTATGGTTCGGTGTGTCTTGGCTTTTTGCCTTGGCACTTGATTACTATAGCAGAACTTTTTGTCTGTGCAACCCCTTTTCTGATTTTTCTGGCTTCGCTATCTACGTATAAAACGAATATGTTATGGATGGTGCGGTTTTAGTTGGGGCTGTTATAAGCCAAATTGCATGGTGAGAGGCTTCTGACTCAAGCTCTTGAAAACTCACTCCTTAAATTACTCCTCTAAATCATCATTTTATGTGGGGGTTTACTTGTAATCCCTTTTTCATATTTCAATGTGTATACACCATGACCCTGCAATACCCGGTACCACATACCCGACTGCACTCCTGTAGAAAGCATTTTTCCGACATTTGTTTTTGCAGTTTTAAATTGATCTGGTGTTAATTGATCGCCGTACAAGTCACGTACAATGGCGTCTATGTGAAAATGCAGATCCGGTTTGTGGCGCATCAAAATTAAGATGGCATTTTGTATGGAGTATTCCTGAAATTCAGGTAATAGAGGTAAAGTGCCAGGTTTTCTGGGAGTTGTTAGTTTGGGAATGTCAGAGATGTCTGGTTTTTGTGGTGAAGGAGTAGTAGATTCCGAATTCAGTGTTGAGGTAGATGGCGATGTGGTTAAGAGTGTATTTAGCTTGTGATCTAATTCTTGTTCTTGCTCGAGAGTCTCTATTTCCTCCTCTTGATGAACCGAATGATGTCTATCCTCAAGGTATGCCTGTGTAGATGACTCAGGCAAGCGCCTGTGGATATGATGCATCTTTTCTTCCGTAACATACCCTGATATTAGAGCTTCTAGGGCATTCATCTGGTTGCGAACCACAGACAAGCGGCGCTCTAAATCAGCAGCTTCCAAGACGTAGCGATCGCGTTCTGCTTCGAGTAACCTAAGAATCTCAGACAAATCAGTCATAGCAGTTTCGTTTTTTTGTTGAAAGGAACAAACAGGTGGAAAGTAAGGAAGTTTTTGTTAAGGCTCACACCCGCATCATTAGGCAAAAAGTCTATCGTTTCGTTTGTAAAGGATGCAACAAGGTAGTTGAACGCACTTGCTATCCTTCTAGACCATTGTTTTGCCAACGATGCCGACCATCCAAAACTCAGCCATCAAAGCCTCAGTTGACGGTAACACGTGGGAAATCAAAGACTTCAAAAAAGTCAAGTAAAAAATCAAAAGCAAGTTAACTATCCAAAAAGCATGATGGCTAATAATTCTAGAATGAACTGCAACACTAGGCAGAAAATGCTGAGATAAAAACCACGAATCTGGTAATTATGCAACAGGAAGGGTGTAGCTCATTATTTATGGAGAATGGTATGAGACATTACTCTTGCCTGCAAATTCTGGAGAAGGGCAAAGAAAAAGCTTTCATCTCTTTACCCTTTCTCCCTTTCTCTACTCAGGCTTTAAGGTAGTACTGAGAGTTACCCAACAATCGTCCATCAAAGCTTCTCGCATTGCTTTTTCATCGTTAAAGGCATGTTGTAGAAGTTGTCCCTCATAGACCAGTTTGACTTCATCCTGCTGAAATGGCCAAGGAGTAACCGCTACCTGCTGATGGTTGTCTTGGTCTTCTAACAAGGTCAATCGCAGTGTACTTTCACTATTAATTGTGGGTACTTGCTGAAGAACTTGCTGCTTACTGGTAAATCCCTGACAGAAGATTATTGATAACGCATCCCATGTTGCTACCAATTTTCTATTACGTTCGATGACTTCTGGTGTCACATAGGTTGCATAGTATTCATCCTTTTGCAAAACAGCAATGAGTTGCTTTTGAAAGGCATACTCCTGCTTGAGGAAATCCTGGACAATTTGAGTAGATATGGGCGAGTTTTGCCAACTTGTAAATCTTTCATATAGTCCTGTTCCATGCAGCGAAACCAGCAACGCTACATATCTACCTAATAGCAGCGCAAACTGTTTGGCATTTAACCAGATATTTATATGTGCTTGAGTAGAAAGTTCTGTAAAGTTGTGAGGATAACCAGTTTGGGGATTTAGTGTAGGTGCTTTTTCCCAAAGTAGCCAGCCAATATCATGTTGTTCTGCACAAAGACAAACTTCTTTTCTAGGGAGGAATTGACCAAAATTTTCATTGCCCCAAACTTGCGCTATTTGACCTGCAAGCCAAGCATGATTTGGTTGAGTGATGCAAATCAGTCCCTGTTTTGATAAGCGATGCAACATGAATCAATATCCGGGATTATTTATTCAACAATCCTGACTAACTGTGCAGTGGTTTTCAAAGCACAGTCACGCTGTCTGGGTCTGCTACTTATTTCAGTCTAACTTAATTAGACTTCTTACAGAATTTTGGGAAAGGTGAAAGGGGAACGGGGAAGGGTGAAATACCCATTAACCTTTAACTTCTCATATTTTCCCTGAAAATTTCCCTTTTAACCTTTCCTTATAAGAAGGTTCAGCACTCGCCAGTACTACACCTACATATACTATTTGGGTAAAACCTGCCGCAGTGCTTCTAAGAGTCTATCCACGTTTTCTTTGCGGCTATTGAAACCCATAAGACCAATACGCCAAACTTGACCAGCTAGTTCGCCAAGACCACCACCTATTTCAATGCCATGTTCTAAGAGTAACTGCCGTGCGGTCGCTTTACCATCAACTCCTTCTGGAATGCGGACTGTAGTTAGAGTTGGCAGACGATACTCTCGCTGCACGTGTAAGGACAAACCTATATCTTCTAATCTCCGCCAGAGATACTCTACGTTTTCTTGATGACGTCGCCAGCAGTTTTCCAATCCTTCTTCAACCACTAGACGCAGTGCTTCCCGGAGTGCATAGTACATGTTGGTGGGTGCTGTGTGATGATAGATACGTTCTTGACCCCAATATTTCTCCAACAATGTCATATCCAAATACCAGTTAGCCACTTTGGTCTGGCGCTTTTGCAATTTTTCCATAGCACGCAGACTCATTGTAAAAGGGGAAGCTCCAGGTGGGCAACCCAAGCCTTTTTGGCTACAGCTATAAGCTAGGTCAACTCCCCACTCATCTAAAAATATGGGAACGCCACCCAAACTTGTAACTGTATCTACTAGCAGCAAACAGCTAAATTCACGACACAAATCGCCAACTCCTTCCAAAGGTTGACGTGCACCTGTAGAAGTTTCAGCATGAACTAAAGCGAGGATTGCTGGACGGTGAGTTTGTACGGCAGTTCGCAACTCATCCAATGAAAAGACTTGTCCCCAAGGCTTTGTAATAGTTCGCACATCTGCACCATATCGTCCTGCCATATCAACAAGACGATTACCAAAGTACCCCATTACACCAACCAGAACTACATCACCTGGTTCTGTAACATTGGCAATTGTTGCTTCCATTGCAGCTGTTCCTGTACCACTAACGGCAATTGTCAGGGGGTTATCTGTTTGCCATACATAACGTAGTAGCGACTGAATCTCATCCATAAGTTCTAGAAAAGCTGGATCGAGATGCCCTATTGGTGGAGTATTCATTGCTTGCAGAACTGCGGGATGAGCATTCGAGGGACCGGGGCCCAACAGCAAGCGTTCTGGTATGGAAAGAAGCTCAAGTTGCGATCGCTGGTTGTTATTGATTGATATTGCTTGCGTCATATTTGTATTTGTACTTAGCGAGATGATAGTTATAAAGGCATCATAGCCTTTGAAGGAGCGGCGATAAAGCTGCACTCTATAACTGACATCAAGAGGCTCAAGTAACAACACCCTTTGCAATGATGTGAAAATTTGCTATTTTTTACCTGTGCCGCATCTGCATGGCGATCGCAAGTAGGCTTTTTTCGTTTAAGTCTAATTATGTCTAGAAAAAGCTGAGGATTGTATTTAAAAGTGGCATCGCATATTTGCGGGATGATTTTAATAGTTTTGTGGGATGGGCTGAAGAAAATTTTACTGTTGTGTACCACTAGGTGCAGGTGGTGCAGCAGGTGTTACAGTTGGTGCAGTTTGTTGACGGCGGCGTAAAGCATCCTGTAATCTATTCCCAGTATTATTATTGGATGTATTTGCTATTCTCCGCTTCCGACGCTGAGATGGTTGCCTGACTCCACTACTATTAACATTACTGTTAGGTGTAACTTGCTCGCGTCTTCTTAATCTAGTTGGGGTCACTTGCCTGGAACTAGCAGAACTGCTTTCCACACTATTACGACGCAAAGGACGATTAACTTCGGATTGTTGTGAAGAAGGAGTTGTTGCTGGCGATGTTGTCAGTGCGCGTGGTCGCCTAGTTCTAGTTCTGGTAGGAGCGTCTGTGTTATTTACTGAAGCTTCCACTTGTTGTCTGCGTGTAGTGTTGCTTGTATTATTGGTAGTGGTAGCAGTTGTATTTTGATTTCTTTGTTCTTGTTCTCTTCGTCTTCGCCGTTCTTTAACTTCACGGTGACGCCGCGAGCCTCGAAGGGCGTATTCTGTAGCGATTGTCACACCTTGTCTTCCCCCGCTTGTGGGTTTTAATTTCCACTCGCGTGCTTGTCTGGCGTGTGCTTCATCCAATTCACGATTACCACTGGATTTAGTAACTCTGACATTTGTGACATTACCATTTTCATCTGTGTCTACAGCTACTTCTACCCTGCCTTCAATACCACGTTTTCTTGCCTGTTCTGGATATTTGGCATCGCATTGACGGCAAGCAGCACGACCATTACCATCACCTGTGGAACCGGTTGTTAGTTTAGGAGTAGTTGGTGCTGTAGCAAATGTCTCGCGTTTTCTGCGTCCTGAACCACTACCTGTGCCGCTACCGGTTCCGGAACCACTACCAGATCCAGTGCCTGTACCATTACCAGATCCAACAGCAATCGTAGAACTAGAATCATTTCCTGTGAGCGTAGTTTGTGTTCCAGAGCTACCTCCACTATTTGCTTGACTTTCTCTTGAGTCTCTAATATCGCTAAGTGACTGTCTTAATTGCTCACTGCTTGCAGTTGTACTTGGAGAGGTAGTTTCTGGTTTTATATTTTGGGCTGGTTTTTCAGTTACTACTTTAGGCTGGTCAGCAACAGGCTTTGGCGGCTCAAATCGCGTCTGTTCCGGCTTGTCTGGTAATGGTTGGATTTTAGGAGGAGTTTTGGGAGTCTCAATAACCTTTTGTATCGGGGTTGTTTCCCTTATAGGTGGAGGTGAAGGAGCCTTAGCAATGTTTGCAGGTTGTTGCTTTATTTCTCTTGCTGGTGGTGTATCTTGAACTTCTGGTTCTTCTGGTTCTACGAAGGTCAATTCAATAGGTTCCTCTTCCAACTCTGGCACTCTAGCCAAAAAGTTGCCAATACCCGAAGCTAATGCACAGATATGCAGTGAAAGTGAGCCAATGAGACTGAAAGTCAAAAAGGATTTTAGAGCTTTTGCTTCTTTTTGCCGTTGCTCCACTGCAATATTGGAAAAGCTCATGACCTATTGCTACTCCTTTTCACTAATACTTTTCAAACTAAAACGATTAGGTGCAAAAGTCAACTAACCAAAATTTAAAAAAATTCAAAAAAATACTTAGCTGATGGAGCCAACAGAACAGTTTAAAGCTGCTTTTTTATTCTAATTGCGAAAAAAAACTCAAATAAAATCAAATAAAATTTAAATAATTATGTCATTAAGATTTAAAAATACTTGACATGATTTCCATGATATTCTAATGTTTGTTGAAAATATATATCATTTATGTGCAGCAGCAACTGTTGGTTTGACTGTAGGTTGTTGAGTGCTTTAGGAATATCACATGGGAATTAGCGAACTGTTTGTTGCAGGTGGCATAGTCATGTGGCCCCTGCTTGGGTTTTCGGTGTTGGCAGTGGGATTGATTATTGAGCGTGTTCGTTTTTGGTATCGCGTTAATAGCCGCCAAAGTCGTGTAGTCCGAGAGGTATTGAATCTCTATCGATTGAATAATATAGTTGGTGCTTTGGAGAAGTTGCACAAAAACGCAGATTTACCGATCGCACGCATTTTTCTTGCAGCATTAGAATTGGAAGAACCAACTCCTGAAGAATTTCGCTTAGCGCTAGAAAGTGAAGCACAAGCGGAAATTCCCATCCTGAAGCGGTTTAACACCATCTTTGAAACCATCATCAGTCTTTCGCCTCTACTTGGGTTGCTAGGAACTGTTTTGGGTTTGATTACCTCCTTTGCATCTCTCAACCTCGGTGATGTGGGAGGTTCAAAAACGGCAGGCATAACTGGCGGGATCAGTGAAGCACTGGTGTCTACGGCAACAGGTTTGATTGTGGCTATTTTTACGCTTTTGTTTGCAAATTCTTTTCGAGGTCTCTATCAACGTCAAATTGCATTGATTCAAGAATACGGTGGCGAACTTGAATTACTCTATCGCCGTCGCTACGAACGAGGTGAAAAAGCTTATGCGCCTTCAAGATGAAGCAGAAATTCCACCGCAAATTAACATTGTGCCCATGATTGATGTGATATTTGCGATTTTAACCTTTTTTATCATGTCAACTCTGTTTTTAACCCGTTCAGAAGGTCTACCAGTTAATTTACCGAAGGCGGCAACGTCGAAAGCACAGCAAGTGCCGACCAAAATCACCATTACGGTAGATGCCCAAGGAAAGATCAGTCTGAACCGCAAACCAACTACTGTTGATGCTTTAACTGAACAAGTGCGTGCCTTAGTAGGTTCCAACCAACAAGCACTAGTAATCATCAATGCCGATGAAAAAGTCGATCATGGTCAAGTGGTGGCAGTGATGGATCGGGTTCGCCGGGTGGAAGGAGCAAGGTTAGCGATCGCCACTCAAAAGCCTTAGTCAGTCATCACTGCCTACAATCATGTTGAATAACACAACACTTTTAATTGCCCTGAGAGCTAGCAGATGGCAAAATGTACTCAGGGCATTCATAATATTTATACTTAGTCTCTGCTTGGCTTTGTTTTTAGGAAGCCAAGGTTTCGGTTCTGCACCAAGGCACACAGAGATACTATGGGATACTCAGGGTGTACCACATATATACGGAAATAACAACCGTGGTGCATTCCGAGCATTCGGTTGGGCTCAGATGCAAAGTCATGGTAACTTGCTTTTGCGTCTTTATGGTCAAGCACGAGGGCGGGCAGCTGAATATTGGGGAGAAGAGTACATAGATTCAGATAAATGGGTACTGACTATGGGAGTTCCCAATCGTGCCAATTCTTGGTATAAAGCCCAAAGCCCAACTTTTCGCAGCTATTTGAATGCCTTTGCTGATGGAATCAATGCTTACGCTAAAGCCCATCCTGAACTGATTGACGATGAAGTAGAAATTGTGTTGCCCGTTAAGCCAGAAGATGTGCTGGCTCATTTACAACGGGTATTAAATTTTACTTTTATCGTCAATCCGGAGCAGGTTGCAGGCATGACTGACAAAGGTAGTTCCGCTGGTTCTAACGCTTGGGCAATTGCTCCCAAACGCTCTGCTAGTGGGAATGCAATGCTTCTAGCAAACCCGCACCTACCTTGGTCAGATTTATTCCTCTGGTATGAAGCACAAATAACCGCACCGGGGATAGATGCTTATGGAGCAACACTCGTAGGTATTCCAGTTTTAGCGATCGCCTTCAACGACAATTTAGGTTGGGCTCACACAGTCAATACTCACGATGGCTGGGATACTTATGAGTTAACCCTCGCTGGTGATGGTTATCGCTTTGACAACCGAGCCCGTGCTTTTGAAACAAAAACTCATTCTTTGAAAATCAAGCAAGATGATGGCACTCTCCGCGAACAACCACTTCTAGTAAAAAGTTCTATCCACGGGCCAGTAGTTGCAGAAAAAGATGGTAAACCAGTGGCGTTGCGCGTTGTTGGTCTTGACCGACCTGGTGTATTAGAGCAGTGGTGGGATATGGCACGCTCCCAAAACCTAAACCAGTTTGAAAGCGCACTAAAACGCTTGCAACTACCTATGTTTACGGTGATGTATGCAGACCGAGAAGGACACATCATGCACTTGTTTAACGGTCAAGTGCCTGTTCATTCCCAAGGAGATTTCGCATACTGGCAAGGAACAATCCCTGGTGATACTTCCAAGACATTGTGGACAAAAATTCACCCTTACCGCGATTTGCCACGCATCATCGACCCAGCAAGCGGCTGGTTGCAAAATGCCAATGATCCACCCTGGACTACTACATTTCCACCTGCGATCAAACCAGGGAATTTTCCGCCTTATATGGCACCTCGGATCATGGATTTTCGGGCACAACGTTCGGCACGGATGCTGGCAGAAGATGAAAAAATCTCTTTTGATAAAATGGTTGAATACAAGCATTCGACGCGCATGGAACTGGCAGACCGTATCTTGGATGATTTGATTCCAGCCGTACGAAAGCAAGGTGGTAAATTAGGGCAGCGAGCAGCTGATGTACTGGAAGCATGGGATAGACAAGCTAATGCTGATAGTCGAGGAGCGGTACTGTTTGCCTTTTGGGTTGAACAAATGGATTTAGAGCAAGCGTTTAGTAAACCTTGGCAAGAAGGTTCTCCCCTCACTACCCCTGACGGTTTAGCCGATCCTAAAAGTGCAGTAGCAAAATTAGAAGCAGCAGCAGCTAAGGTAGAAAAAACCTATGGTTCCCTCGATGTAGCGTGGGGACAAGCTTTCCGGCTTAAGTATGGAAATGTAGATTTACCAGCTAATGGAGGCGATGGAGAGCTAGGTATATTCCGTGTAGTTGAATTTGCTCCCACTCCCGATGGACGCTTCCAATCGATTGTAGGTGATTCCTATGTTGCTGCGGTTGAGTTTTCTAAGCCTGTACGGGCAATGGTACTCACTAGTTACGGTAATGCAACTCAACCGAACTCACCACACGTTGGGGATCAATTACAACTTTTCGCGCGTAAGCAATTGCGTCCAGTTTGGCGAACACGTCAGGAAATAAAAGCTCATTTGCAGGAACGGAAAGTATTTTGAGGTTTGAGGTGCGTCCTCATCTGTATGCATCTGGAGGACGCTGCGTTGGAGGGTTTCTCACGAGCGATCGCAGTTATTTTTGCGATCGCATCCCACATGAATTACTGAAAGACATGCTATTATTAGTTTTCTTTACTCTCTACAAGTAAGTTCAGTTGTATTTTTTTTTAGCTTGCATTGTGCGGCAAACATACCAGTAACACCTAATAGACCAAGTATGAGTGAGGGTTCGGGTACTGATTGGTAAGAAATGGAAGGAACTTTAGGCTTATATCCAGGTGTGTTCCAAGTGTAAATCGCACTGTAAGATACGTCGTCGTCAGAAGCTGTGATTCCAGACGCAGTCGGGTTAAAGCTGTAGGCGTAGTAAGTTTTATCACCAGTTACAACCTTAGCAATTTCACTAGCCCCGATTGAACCTTGGTATGCGTTTACTGTAGCTTGCAGACTGAGCAGGTCTTTTAGCTTTGTCAGTTGAGCTATTTTACTTGACAGTTGGTTCTTCACTGCCACTGGAGTTATAGGTAGTGAAAGCTGCGTTTGAAGTTGTGAAATCAGACTATTAACTTGTAAAAGGGTTGGTAGACTTGTTACAGTTGGAAATTGTGCTTTAATTTCATTCCATTTCTCGGTGAGTGAAGTGGAAACTAAAGTTGATAGTTTAGTCTTCACATCTAAGTGACCAACCAATTTCAGTTCCACACCGCCATCTTGACCGAACTGGAAGTTACCAATATTAGGATCTCCCATCCCTAGCAAAGGAAAATAACTCGTTACTAATGACTTAGTATTGTCTGAAAACCCATTCCATACTGACTGGAATGGTGTGTAGGTACTCAACAAGTCACCCAGCCATTGAGAACCAAAAACACTCCAATCAGCAGCAGTGACACTACTAACCGTTGCGCTGTAATTTCCTTCGCTAGCAGTGAAGCCGACGTTAGAGGTAGGATTTTCTGTACTGTACCAAAGCTCGACGTTGGAAGTCACGTCACCATCGCTTAGGGCATTGGCCGCTGCTGCTGTATTATTAGGAATAAATGTGCCATTCGAGCCACCAGTGTAAGTTTTAATTTCATTCGAGTTATTGAAACTAAAGGATACGGCGTGTGCGGGAGTGGCGGCGATCGCACTCATCCCAGCAGCTATTGAAGCACCAAACAAAAGTTTTTTAACTGTATTTTTCATTATTATTGTCTCCATCAGTTCTGAGGTTGAGTTTTCCACAACCACCACTTTTAGGTTTTGGTTGCTGTGATTACAAACGTAGTATTTTGGTAGTGCAACTCGATAAGTACAAATTCCCTACTGAGCAAGAAGAACTAAAAAATCTGACCAAAGATTATTCCAGGCTGCACCTTGGTTAAGCACAAAGATGTATCACTACAAACACAGTGTACGAAACTGAGAGAATCAATTGGGTGAAGCTCTTGTAGATTAAAAGTTAAGTTATAGCAAAATAAATAGCTATTATTAATACTCTTTTATAAGTGTTTGCACTTAAAATGATTTTGTAGAAAACTGTATTTAATATATTTTTAATTGCGATCGCACCAGTTACATATTATCGGGAACATTACCAACTACTCGTTCATCTGCTTCTGCCTTGCCCGAAGGGCTCTTAAAGGGTGGGTTCTTCTGCCTTCTGCCTTCGTACTTCTGCCTTCTGAAAATAAAGAAGTGACAAGGAATCACCTCTCAAAAATCAATAACCAAACACAAAAGATTTTAGGCATTGCATGACCGCTTGTCACAATTATGCTACTTTTTGCCTCCACAATAAAAACAGCGTTTATAACCTGTCAAAATACCTCTAGTTGCTGAAGACTTTTACACGCTTGGTCAGTATTATCAACCATGTTCAAGAAAGCAGACTGCGATCGCAATCATATGACACTCTCTACTCTTCAAAGCGTTATTCAAAAGTCAGGCTATAAATAACCAACTTCGCAGCAGGAGACAGATTTAATGCAAATTAGAGGTACAAATCATGCAACACCCTGAAAAAGGGGCAGAGAAAACCTCCCGACGCGGTTTTTTGGGACAGGCACTGACCGCAGCCGGAACGGCTATAGCTGCTCCTTCATTAATTAATCAGGCGACCGCAGCAAAGGATACTACCCAAGGTTCCGCAGATGAGGAAGGTAATATGAATGTAACACTTAAAGTTAATGGTGAGCAGCAAACTCTCACAATTGAACCGCGCGTGACACTCTTGGATGCCTTACGTGAAGGCTTAGGACTGGTAGGCAGCAAAAAGGGGTGCGATCACGGACAGTGTGGGGCCTGTACTGTTCTCGTTGATGGTCAGCGAATTTATTCCTGCCTGACTCTGGCTGTGATGCAGGAGGGTAAGGAGATTGTCACTATTGAAGGGCTGGCGAAGGGCGAGACTCTCCATCCGGTACAGGCGGCATTCATCGATCACGATGGTTTTCAGTGCGGCTATTGTACACCAGGACAGATTTGTGCTTCCGTTGCTCTACTCGATGAAGTGAAACGAGGCTGTGCCAGCGTTGTCACATCAGATCTAACTAATCCTCCACAGCTGAGTGAACTCTCTGAAACTGAGATTAAGGAGCGATTGAGTGGCAATCTCTGTCGGTGCAGCGCTTATAACGGCATCGTGGCAGCAGTACAGCAGGTCGCTGGACAAAAACCACCCTCTGCGGCTGCAACTGTAATGGTCAGTGAACCCAAGGAAACACCCGTATGAACAACTTCACCTATATCCGTGCTGCCTCAGTCAAAGATGCAGTTCAACGGGCAACTGCTGATAAAGATGCGATGTTTATCGCGGGCGGTACAAATCTAGTTGACCGCCTCAAAGTCTTTCTGGATGAACCTTCGCAACTCATCGATATCTCCCGACTCCAGATGCAGCGCATTGAACGGATGCCAAATGGCGGTCTGCGTCTCGGATCGCTGGTGAGCAATACGGCAGTGGCAGACCATGCAGATGTGCGTCGCGACTACCCGCTACTGTCCCGGGCGATTCTGTCCGGTGCATCTCAGCAAATTCGCAACATGGCAACCTTAGGTGGCAACCTACTGCAACGTACCCGCTGTCCCTACTACTACGATACCGCCTTCCCCTGCAATAAACGAGAGCCGGGGACTGGTTGCCCAGCAGCAACAGGTATCAACCGCATGCATGCCATCTTTGGTGCTAGCGATCAGTGTGTGGCAGTCCACCCCTCGGATATGTGTGTTGCTCTCGCCGCTTTGGATGCCGTCGTGGATGTGGAAGGGCCCAAGGGCAAGCGGCAGATACCTTTTGCAGACTTCCACCGTTTACCAGGAAACGCACCCCAGCGAGACACTAACCTGGAGATGGGTGAATTGATCGCCGCTGTCAGCTTGCCGCCAGTGCCGTTTGCTAAATCGGGGGTTTACCTGAAATTACGCGATCGCACTTCCTATGCCTTTGCGTTGGTTTCTGTAGCAGCTGCGGTTGACTTGGAGGGCGATAACATCAAAGATGTCCGTTTGGCTATGGGCGGTGTTGCTCACAAACCTTGGCGACCAACGGAAGCAGAGAAATTTTTGATTGGCAAGCCTGCCAACGCGGCAACATTTCAACAGGCAGCAGAGATAGCGCTGCGGGGAGCCAAGCCTTTAGCCCACAACGGTTTCAAAATTGAATTGGCAAAGCGAGCAATTCGCCGCGCACTTACGGTTTCAGCCAAAGGAGGAGGCGTAGTATGAACAAGGTGATTGGAACTGGCGTCAGCCGCAAAGACGGACGAGCAAAGGTCACGGGTACGGCAACCTACGCCGCCGAACATCAAATTCCAGATCTTGTTCACGGTTATCTCGTCACCGCCACCATTGCCAATGGGCAGATTCAAAGCATCGACACCCGCGCCGCAGAAAAAGCACCAGGAGTAATCGCGGTTTTCACGCACAAAAATGTGCCAAAGATGTTCATGCCCACCAACGATTTTATGACCACGAAAATCTACGAGGCTCGGCTGCCGTTGTCGGATGACAAGGTTCACTACGCAGGGCAAATTGTTGGCTTGGTGGTAGCAGATACATTTGAACGAGCACGTGATGCGGCACATTTGGTCAAGGTCGAATACACAACCCAACAGCCACTCGTGGATTTCAAAAAAGCCACTTTCAAGGAGGCTCCACCCCAGATGGGCGAGGAGCTAAAGTTCGAGAAGGGGAATGTTGCAGCAGGGGTAGCAAGTGCAACACCGAAAATTGAAGCTACCTACACAACTTCCACCGAACTGCACGCGCCGATGGAACCCCATGCCATTATTGCCCACTGGCAAGATGACAAATCACTCACTGTTTACGAGCCTTCCCAGTGGGTATTGGCATCCCAGCGCACCTATGCAGAACTCTTCGGACTCCCGACTGAACGGGTGCGCGTCGTCACACCCTTCCTTGGTGGAGCTTTCGGCTGCAAAGCCTTTCCCTGGCCCCACAGCGTTCTCTGTGCGGCAGCTGCCCGCAAACTCCAGCGTCCTCTCAAAGTCGTCCTCAGCCGACGGCAAATGACAATGAATACAGGACACCGTTCCGAAACTGAGCAAACGATCCGTTTGGGAGCAACCGCCGATGGCAGCCTCACCTTGATTGACCACGAGGTGAAATCTTCCACTTCGCCAGTGGATGTGTTCACAGAACCCTGTACTAGTATCACGCCAGTTATGTATGCTACGCCAAATCTGCGACTGAAGCAGGAACTGGCAAAGATGAACATTGGCACGCCAACATTCATGCGCGCACCAGGAGAAAATCCTGGTTTGTGGGCGCTGGAGTCGGCGATGGACGAACTGGCTTGGGCGCTCAAGATTGACCCAGTGGAACTGCGCCTGAAAAATGAAGCGAAGGAACACCAGCGCAAGGGTCTGCCATTCTCTGCCAAGCATTTTGCTGACTGTTTGCGGGTAGGGGCAGAGCAATTTGGTTGGCAAGACAGACCAAAACAGCCGCGATCGCTAACGCGTGATGGCAAACTTGTTGGTTGGGGAATGGCAGCAGCAACTTTCCCCGGTTTGCGGGGTGCAGCATCTGTTAAAGTACGGTTATTACCAGACGGTACTGCCCATGTTCTTACCGCCGGAAATGATATGGGCACTGGCGCATACACTGTTGTTGCTGCTACAGCAGCAGAGGCACTGGGGCTACCAGTAGAAGAGGTACGGGTGGAACTAGGCGACTCGTTGCTACCAGATGGCGGCATAGCGGGTGGTTCAATGATGACAGCATCCCTCGTTCCTGCGGTGATGTCAGCCTGCCAACAAGTCCTCAAAAATGCCAAAGCTAAGACAGCGCAGGAAGCGTTTGCAACTCTCAGTCAGTCCGGACGAGCAGCCTATGAGGCGACAGCATCCTCCGCTCCTGGTGCAGAGGCAAAAAAATGGGCATTCCAGTCTTGGGGCGCACATTTTTGCGAAGTCAGCATAGATGAAGAAATCGGACGCCTACAAGTAACGCGCTGGGTATCGGTGATGGATATCGGACGAGTCATCAACACCAAGACAGCAGCGAGTCAAGTACGGGGTGGTGTGATCATGGGCATCGGGCAAGCTTTGATGGAAGAGTGTCATTTAGACCCAAATATTGGTTATCCCGTAGTTTATGACCTCGCCACCTATCACTTTCCAGCCCATGCAGACATTCCTCGCATTCAGGTAACTTTCGTGGGCGAACCCGACCTCAACTTTAACCCAGGAGGCGTACGTGGTGTAGGTGAAATTGGCATCACAGGTGTCTCGGCAGCGATCGCCAACGCGGTTTACCATGCCACAGGTAAACGCATCCGCGATCTACCTATTACACCTGACAAATTGTTGTAACACAAGGGGCAAGGGGCAATGGGCATAAAAATTATGAATTATGAATTATGAAATTTTCAGCATTCAACATTCACCATTCATAGTTCTCACCGATTCCCAATCCCCAACCCCCAATCCCATTTCCGTAATTTGTGATGAATGAACTACATGCTATTTTGAAAGCATTTGCAGAAAGTCAGCATCATGCTGAACCAGTATTTCTTGCCACTGTTGTTAATGTTCAAGGCTCTACCTATCGCCGACCAGGTGCGCGGATGTTGATGACACCAGCAGGGCAAATGGTGGGGACGATCAGCGGTGGTTGCTTAGAAAATGATGTATTTGAACATACTCGCGTCTCAATGCCAGATGGTAAACCAATAGTTGTGACATATGATACTACTGCTGATGAAGATATTGTTTGGGGGTTTGGGCTTGGCTGTAACGGTGTGGTACAAGTCCTGATTGAACGCCTAGATAAAGATGACTCAGTTAACCCCCTGGCTTTTATTAATCAATGTTTCTGTAACCAGCAACAAGGTGCGATCGCCACTGTTTTTAATGTAGAGGGTACGGTTAACATCAAGGTTGGGTCACGCTTAATACTCAATTCAGACAATAGTGTAATTACAGATATTGAAGAACCTTCGTTGACTGTGGCCATCATCAAAGACGCTCAAATCGCTCTTGAAAATCAACATTCAAGTGTCAATAAATACCAACTTACATTAGGTAAGATTGATATATTTATCGAAGTCATCCAGCCACCCACACGCTTGACAATTTTTGGTGCAGGTCATGACGCTGTACCTGTAGCGCAGTTTGCCAAAGCCTTAGGCTGGCACGTTACCACAGTTGATTGTCGAGCTAGTGAGGCAACCAGAGAGCGTTTTTCAATGGCTGATGAGGTAATTCTCAGCCGCCGAGAAATTCTACACAAACAAATATGTGTGGATAAACACACTATCGCTGTGGTGATGACTCATAATTATCTCGACGATTTAGAAATCCTGAAAATGCTATTGCCATCTTCTGCACTCTACTTGGGTTTTTTGGGCCCCAAGCATCGCACTGAAAGATTGCTTCAAGATTTACGTGCAGAGGGAATTAACTACACCGCAGAGCAACTACAAAGGTTGCATGGTCCGGTTGGTATTGATATTGGAGCAGATACACCAGAAGTTATAGCTTTATCCATCATTGCTGAGATTCAAGCCGTGCTGACAAACCGTTGTGGTGGTTTTTTGCGAGACCGCACTGTACCAATTCACCAACGGCATGAAGTTAAGGAAACCCAAGTTGGGCGATTCATCAATTCGGGATGCGGAGCCTCCAAATCCTCATTACCAGATTGAGCCTGGTAACGATAATTAGACTTGGTAACGAGAAAAAATGACAATCACCAATCCAAAACTAGAAACTACTGAACCAAATGTTGCCATCATTATTCTGGCAGCAGGTGCATCAACACGTATGGGCACACCTAAACAACTGTTGCCCTATCAAGGACACAGCTTACTTAGCTACACTCTTGAAAGTGCGATCGCTTCAGTATGCAATCCAGTAGTGGTTGTTTTAGGAGCAAATGCCCAACAGATACGTTCTGAAGTCAACCAACCTTCTGTGCAGGTGGTTGAAAATCCCCAATGGAATTTGGGAATGAGTTCTTCAATTCGTTGCGGCATTCTATCGCTTTCAAACTATTCTGAAAACATAGATGCAGCAGTTATTGCTGTTTGTGACCAGCCGTTTCTTTCTACTCAAATTATCAATCTCTTAGTTGCATCATATCATTCCACAGGAAAACCTATAGTAGCTTCCCAATATGCAGGAACTTTAGGTGTGCCTGTTTTGTTTAGCAGCATATTTTTCTCAGAACTAGCAGTTCTAAAAGAGACTGATGGTGCTAAAACTTTTATTAATAAACATTTCAATGAAGTGTTCTGCTTTCCTTTTCCACTAGGCGCAATTGATATTGATACACCAAAGGACTACGAACAGTTGCAAACAACTATCAACTTAGAAAATAGGGTTGTATTGCAAAAACTTCTTGAGGATGAAAGATGGATTTGTGAGGGAGATGTTTAATCCACAACTACCCATTTAGCGATTAAGCGCTGATGCCCTTCATGCAATTCTTTTATCCAAATCATAGAAAGCTTTGGTCGAGTTTGGATAGTATTACCAGCTTGAGAAGTATTTGATAATGAAATTGGCTGTAAAGGAAATTGAGCTATATTGAGCTATATTGATATTTTCTGTCACTTGCATTAGTTTTCTCCTTTTTGGAATTATTATTTGTGATTTAAGTATCGTTATATCGGTAGAAGTTTATGCAGAAAATAGAAATATTTTTAGAAGATTTTTTCTTAAAAAATCTAACTACACTGCTACAAAGAGTGTGGCTATATTTACATACGGTTCAGTTAAGGATTTTTGGCAAAAAAATTGGTCTGTAGAGACCGTAAGTTTACGGTCTCTACAAAAGGTTGTGGGCTTATCAGTAAGCGCATTGGGCTATATTTAACTGACAGTAATTTGAAATTACTAGATTTAATTAATATTTAGTTTTAAATTGAAATTTTTATTTGGATATAGGAAACTACAAAGTGAAGGTATTGCATTCCAGATTCTGCTCTAAGTTCCTTTGAAATTGAATTTTACCAAGTGCGATCGCAATTTCGTGAGTAATTGAACTGGTACTACGACAAATATTTCCCACTGCGTTAGTGCAGACGCTTAGCGACAGTAGCTCCTTCAAAGCAAAAGAAGGCTCGCTGTCTCTTTGGCAATCACAACTTTTACACCGTCTGTGACGTCTGTCGGGTGGGACTAGTTTATGTATAAAGCTTTCATCATCTTCCCCAAAATTCAGGTATGATTGGGGATTTTTCTTTTCCCTGAAGTAGTACAATTGTTCTAGTTAGCAAATTTATTTTCAAACTTCTACCAACTTTAGTGGAATCGCTTTTGTCATTAACTCCTGACGAAAGGCGATGAATTTGTTGTGCATACAGGGAAGTTTTATAAGGTCAAAACTATGATGACACAAGTGCAGAGTGTAATTACAGCCCAAGTTGACTCTAAAACAATTGCTTTATCAGAGTATGAGCCATACGTTGAAGAAAAAGCCAATATTCCCGATAGCGTTGATGTCGAAAATGTTTCCTGGCTTTCGCTTGCCGATGTTACCAAGGCAATTGTGCATCATGCCTTTTGGTTAGCCGACCAAAAACAGAAACTTTCACCCAAGCAGTACAGAAAGCTACTTGTCGATAGGGGCTGGAAGGGCGAGGAAAAAAAGTATCTCAAGATTGCTACGGCATTTAGTAAGTTTTCGCCTCAAGATTTAGCAAAAATTGAACCACTAACTGTATATCTACTAGCAAATAATAGTAACAAGTACAAGCCAGTAATAGATACACTACTGGACTTAAGTGCCATTACCCAAGAGGCTGTGCGTTCTCTAGTTAAACAACAGCGCACTCCTAAACAACCAAAACCTGAAAAACCGAGTATTTGGCGGCGAACCAAGAATGGAGGAAGGTACTGCCAAATTCCACCCATTCACTCTGAAGATGAGCAGACAGGGGTAACTTTGCAAAAAATGATGGACTCAGAAGGGTTGAGTGCTCAAAAAATCGTAGCAGAAGCGATCGCTCTGCGGCAAGCATATAAGGAGGGGCGGTTAGTGCTGGTAAAAGAAGAGAAAAAATGATTTATACCCCTTGCCTACTCACTCCGTTCTCAAAGAACGGGGTGGTTCATACTTGGCTAACTGTTTTCTCATCAATGTCCTGGGCAACTTTTTCAAGTTCTGGTTCAATTACCGTTAGATATTGCTCTAATATTGCTAAATTGCGGATGTTGGATTTATTGTAATTGCTATAAGTCAATCCGAATAGAAGTACTATTTTTTGATAATGTGGGTTTATTTGCAGTTAATGTGAGTTAAAAATTCGCTAGGAAAACTAGTCGGAGTATTTCTGGTTAGAGATTGCGAAACTTAGAGCTATAGAAAATTACTCTTATTAGCATAAAATTTTCGGGTTAGTATACCAAAACAGACAAAAGCTGTACAATAATACAAATTTTGGGTTTTTTCATCCCCAAATATTTGGAGTAGTATACCAACGCTACTACAAACATTAAGAAAACCCCAGCTAGCATTTATGCAAGCTAGGGTGTAGACTTTATCTGGCTTATATCGAGTGTAAATGCCTATCGGCTTCATGGCAGCCCCCCTCTAACCCCTCGGGGGCTTTTTGTTCGTACACTTCATCCCAGCGAGTAAGGTGGAGGAAGCGACAAAAACACTTTTTTGTGAATAACCTACCAAAGAGCAGGTATTGAGGTAGAGTCCGGCATAGATTCTGTTTCTTTGGGAGTTGGAGTTGTTTGTGTAGGGCTGGGCGTTTGTTGTATCTGTTCGGGAGTTGGAGTTATTTGTGTGGTATTAGGCGTTGGTGATGATGTAGGTAATAAAGTTGGGCTGGGAATAGTGCAGCTAGTAAGAAGTAATGTCACGTTCCAAGCAAATAGGCCGAGCAGATAGATGGTCCCTTTGACTCGTTGTGCCATAGAGAATGGTTATTGACTGGGACACAGGCTATAAGATGTAACCAAAACAAAAAATCGGGACTTGTGCCCCGACTTCCGCAAAAGCGAAAGAAAACAATTACCTACTCTTAAATGTGAGTCTCTGCCACGAGACAACATAAACCATTATATAACTATACAGCTAAATATATAAATAAAATTTTATAACGTGGATGAAAATTCCTTCAACACTCAGATCTAGCTCCTAGCCGCTAGAAAGTAGATTGGCGTTTTCGTACAGAAGATGCAAGAGTTAAGCTTTCAAAGATTTATCCAACCCAACAAAATTTATGGGACAGACCGCTAGGCTAGGTGTTTGTTTTATGTTGCTAATAGCAACAAACTAAAGGCTCAAGCATTGCTGCCTGAGCCTCTGTTAGATTTAATGGATCTTTAAACAACTATTACAGAATTGGCGTGTACTGCGGCTTTTCGGGTACGACTGTGTACTCAGCAACAATCTGGCGGAATTCTTCACCATCAATGGTTTCTTTCTCGATTAGCAAGTCCACTAACCGATCCATGAGGGTGCGATTCTCACGCATGATTCGCTTGGCGTTGTTGTAACACTCTTCTACAATAACGCGGACTTGACTATCAATCCGAGCTGCGCTGGCTTCGGAATATTCAGACCGAGTCATCCAGTCCCGGCCCAAGAATACTTCTCCGGTTTGGCTTTCTAAGGACAACGGACCCAAGTCAGACATCCCAAAACGAGTCACCATTTGCCGGGCCATGCCGGTAACTTGTTGCAGGTCATTTCCCGCACCAGTGGTGATTTCATCTCGACCAAAAATCACATCTTCGGCAGCGCGACCACCTAAAGCACCTGTAATTCTGGCTTTGAGTTGAGAGCGAGTAATCAAACCCATCTCTTCACTGGGAGTAAACCAAGTCAAACCCTGTGCCTGTCCTCGTGGAACCAAGGTAACTTTTTGCACGGGATCGTGGTCTTTGAGAACAGTTCCCACCAAAGCGTGTCCGATTTCGTGGTAGGCAATTAAACGCTTGCTCTTGCTATCTACCAGGGGTGTACCTTCCATACCAGCAACCACCCGATCCACAGCATCATCAATTTCTGTGAGGGTAATCGCGTCTTTCCGGCGTCTGGCGGTGAGAATAGCAGCTTCGTTGAGCAAATTCGCTAAGTCTGCACCGGTAAATCCAGGAGTACGGCGAGCAATAGTATCTAAGGATACGCTGGGGTCTAGTTTTTTGTTCCGAGCATGAACCTTCAAAATCTCCAAACGTCCTTTAATATCGGGTGCATCGACAATTACTTGTCTGTCAAAGCGTCCCGGACGCAATAATGCCGCATCTAATACATCAGGACGGTTAGTAGCAGCAATAATAATAATGCCGGTGTTACCTTCAAAACCGTCCATCTCGGTCAGCAGTTGGTTGAGGGTTTGTTCCCGCTCGTCGTTACCACCACCGATACCAGCACCCCTTTGTCTACCGACAGCGTCGATTTCATCTATAAAGATGATACATGGGGCATTGTCTTTAGCTTTTTTAAACAAGTCGCGGACGCGGGATGCACCCACACCTACAAACATTTCCACAAACTCCGAACCAGAGATGCTAAAGAAAGGAACACCTGCTTCGCCTGCGATCGCCTTTGCCAATAATGTTTTACCAGTTCCCGGAGGCCCTACTAACAGCACTCCTTTGGGAATGCGTGCGCCGACAGCAGTAAATTTTTCTGGCTGCTTGAGGAAGGTGACAACTTCTTGGAGTTCTTCTTTTGCTTCTTCGATACCTGCGACATCGTCGAATTTGACTCCGGTTTTGGCTTCCATTTGAAAGCGCGCTCTGGATTTACCGAAGCTCATTGCTTGACCGGGACCACCAGGCAAGTTGCTAGAACGACGGAACAAAAAGAATAATCCAGTAATTAATAAGATTGGAAAAATTAGATTCCCCAATAATCCCCAGATTGCACCGTCATTTCGCATTGGGTGGGCATCAAAACTCACTCCTTTGTCTTTGAGCTTGGTAATTAGCTCAGGAGCGCTAGCAGGCAGATCTACACGTACCCGCTGGACACGATTGTCAAGATCTGGATCTACGGCTTCCACTATTGCCGTTCTGCCGCCTTCATAAAGATCCACGTTCGTCACGCGATTAGCGTCTAAGTATTCCAGAAATCGACCGTAGGTCATGCGAGTACTGGCTGTATTTCTACCCATATCCGCAGGAGTGCCAGCGAATGCCCCCTGCCAAAAGAAAAAGCCAATTACCAAAGCTGGCAATGTCCAGAGAACCAGGACTCTCCAGGAGAATTTCATCTTGTTTTGCCTCTAGATGCCGATACAACTAATCAGCGATATCATTACCGTCACGATATAGCTGTGAAACGGATATTCATAAATCCATTTTGTTTTATTTGATATTTTGACGTGGTTTGCCATATAGCTATGTCAGAGCCATGACGCCAAAAAGAATCTTAATTAAATTTAACTTAATTCTAATACAATGCACCAAAAAAGAGAGTCGGAGAGTAAGGATGGGGTGATGGGGAGAGTCCAGTTTTGTATTCTCCCCACCTCCCCACCTCCCTATCTCCCAACGCCAGGTGCTTTATGCCGGGGAACCATGCACGGCAGTCGTACCCTGCACCGAAGCCCTCCGGGTACTCTACGAGAAGCCGCGCTGCGCGCGTCTACATGGGGGAAACCCCCTTTGGAGCGCGCTGCCTCACCACCGCACTGGCTCCTCTCCCCCTCTTCCTCGTTTAACCTTATACCCTTCCCCTGTGCTTTTTCCCGTATTAACCTACCGTCGATTTTCCCAACGCCATAAAAAGACCATCAGAGTAACTATTCCCACTTGTAGTGCTAAGTTGGGCAAAGCAGCGTCAAGATTGCGTCCGGCCAGTACCTGAAACAAAAAGATGAATGCGCCGATAAAACCAGAAGCACCACCAGCGATGTAGATAAATTTCCGCATACCGCGATAGGGGGCTGCAACTTCTGCTTTCAGACGAGCATATTGTTCTGGATTGATTTGACGCCCAGACATGCGATTTTGAGAATTTGGCTGTACCATAAAACTTAAATTATGCTATAATTTCGAGTTGTTCGTGCCGATGTGGCTCAGTGGTAGAGCACCCGATTCGTAATCGGGCGGTCGCGGGTTCAAATCCCGCCATCGGCTTTGGTGAGAGACTTACTAAGATTTTATGGACAACAGCAATTGATAAGGACGAAAGTTAATTAGTGGCTGTATACAATTTACGCCTAATGTGAATTAGCTCTCGGTCGGTAATGGGGAATAAAACTACCAATTACCTCTTCCCTCTCACTGCTTGGACTACTTGCAGACAATGGACACAGGTCACGCTGACAGCAATATTAACTGGATTGTTTGCGGCGGTAGTGGCTACAGTCTGCGCCGCCAGCGGACTGAGGGAGCAGATTTGCTAGAAGACCAGAGGTTGGTAGCGCGATCGCATTTATTTGTTGGTCGTAACGGACATGGTTCTGAAAAACGACGACCATATTCTTGTTTGCGTATTGATGTTAAAGACGGTCGCCCCCCCAAATTTATCATTCGTTCCTTAGTTATCGAACGGTATCAAGGGCAATGGTGCGATCGCCAAATTCAACCGTTTACTATTTAACCGCAATGAGCCATCAAGTGGAAAGCGATGATTGGGTAATTAATCCCAATCATCGCCAGGTGCCTTCGTGAAAACTTCTATCAAATCCCTAGCTTAGCGACAAAACTAAATAACCCCAGGGCCTCTACCCCTTTCGTCGCGATCCATTGTTAGTTCGCCTTGTTTATCTTCATTTATTTCTTCGAGTTCCTCAGCACGATGGGCAGCATCTTCTTGTGCTTCTTGCCGTGCATCGCCAGGAACTTCATAGTACATTTCCGGTTCAACTGCGTAGTTATTTAACAAACCTTCTTTGTCTACTGTATAGCCATCTGTGGTACGTAGGCTTTGACTTGGATGGGTTTGGTCATCGGTAGATGCATTTGCTTCTCTCTCTTCTGTGGGGAGTGTTTTATTTGACAACTCCCCGCCGTAGAACGGCGGAGATTCTTCCTTCACCCAACATTGCCTCTAAAAGCAGTGCCTTTAGATGGTCTTACACGTTGTCCAGAAGCGGTAGCGAGATGCCCTCC
>NZ_JACAEU010000097.1:0-41423 GCF_013388695.1 Fischerella sp. | reverse complement strand
CATGAATTATGTGTGCATACATTTTTGTAGTTCGATGCCAAATCATTGTAGAGACGTAGCAATGCTACGTCTCTACATACCCGTGAATTGTAAATTCATATCTTGATTCAGCAACGCCACAAAAAATATATGCATTTGTGCCGATTAGCATTACATTAGAGAGACTATATTAAAAAATAATTAAATATATTAAGTACTTATAATTAATCTGCTAGATCTTTCCTTTATTTTGCTTATAATCAAGAGGTATAGCTCCACTCTTTCAACTTGAGATACTCTTTCCTCTGACACTCTATCCTTGGAGAGCAAAGGCAATCGACTTGATAGAGTTGAGAAGCGAGCCAGTCTTGAATGAGCGCTATCCAGCCGCTTTCGGAATGCCTCGTCTGTTCATTCAAGCATAGACTATGAATGCAAATGAGATTTTCTGGAGAAGGAATGGAACTGGCACAAGTGGTTATGGGTGAACAAAATAAGCAAAACTTCCAACCGCCGTTAATTTTAGCAGTGGAAGATAATGATGATAATTTGCTGCTGATGAGTTATACTCTTGAATCACTAGGCTGTAGACTGATTTGTCAAACAGACAGTTCAACTACTGTACTGGTAGCTAAAGAGTATCAGCCAGACTTGATCCTGTTGGATATTTTGTTGCCAAGTATCAATGGGATTGATGTTATGCGCTATCTAAAGCAAGAACCGCTAACTCGCAATATTACTGTTGTTGCAGTCACAGCTTTGGCCAGTACAGAAGATCGAGAACGCATCTTAGATGCGGGGTTTGATGATTACATCAGCAAGCCTTATATGATTGAAGATTTAGAGGCAATAATTTACCGTTATGTTGGTGAAAAATTAGATAATTATTCGGCTGTGGACTTGTGTTAGAAATAAGCTACATTTTAAGATTTTTTTATAAATTCAAACTTTCAATTTGGCTTATAATTTTGGCAATTTAACTGTAAAAACACTGCCTTTACCAAGTTCAGAGGCTACTTCAATAGTGCCACCATGAAACTCGGCAATACGGCGCGAAAGATGTAAGCCCAAGCCACTGCCAGCGCGTTTGTTTTTACCTTGACGAAACCGTTCAAAAAGTGTCGGCAGGTCGTCCGCAGCAATTCCGTACCCGGTGTCTTGTACTTCTGTTATTACCCATTTTTGATTGGTGGAAGATGGAGACGTTTCCAAAATGCGAACGTTTATCCCACCTGTATCTGTAAATTTAATCGCATTTCCAATCAAGTTACTGAAAATCCGTCGCAGTTCTAGGCGATCGCCCATGACTGTGCTTGCACTTTCATCGTTTGGATCTAATTTGCTGGCATCGATTTTCAGCATCAAGTCCTTTTCATCAGCAAGCGGACTGAGTTCTTGAACGACTTCTTCAATAATCTGACGGAGATTGCAGCTTTCAAATTGCAAGGTCTTTTTACCTGCCTCAAAACGATGGACTTCTAGCAGGGTGTTGACCATTTCCAACAGGTTTTGATTACTGCGAATCATAGCGGCGATCGCCTGTTTCATTTCTGGCGAGATTTTGCAGAAGGCTTCCTGTTGAAATAAATTCAGCATTCTGTCTGCGGCCACTAAAGGAGTCCGCAAATCGTGAGTCAGACGAGAAACAAAGTCTTCTTGCTGGCTAAATAATTTTTTTTGTTCGTCAAGACTGTGCTTTAATCGCAACAGCGATCGCACTCTGGCGAGTAGTTCATCTTGATCGAATGGTTTGCGGATAAAGTCATCTGCCCCTGCATCTAAACCTTCAACCACACTGACATCATGAAACGCAGTTAACAACAGGATGGGAATGTAATCTATAAGTGGGTTGCTACGGATGCGGCGCGTGACTTCATAACCATCCAACCCTGGCATCATCACATCTAGCAGAATCAAATCGGGGGGAGATTGTTCTATTTTTTGTAAGGCAGTTGCACCATCTGCTACTAATTCAATTTCGTACCCCTCAATCTCCAAAATTGTTTGCAGCAGAACGAGGTTGTCGGGAGTATCATCGACAGCAAGAATACGATCTACTTTTGAATTTGTAGCTGGTAACATATTTTATTTACTTTTCAACTGCAAAACAATTTATTATTTTAGCTGCTAGCAAGTGGGTGAAAATTACCTGTCTCCTCTTTCTCTTGGTAGTCCCTGCATTCCTTCTTGAGCAAAACGGAGGTTGTCTTGTTGTTTGGCTAAGTGTTTTTTTGATGTTGATGATAGGTGAGTAAGTTTGGACATTCTATCTTGATTTTGCTGCTTTGATGAAATGTGACGCGGCAGTTCAATGCGAAACACCGAACCTTGACCCAATTCACTTTCGACACTGATTTTGCCACCCATCATTTGCACTAGTGCATCTACAATCGGTAAACCCAGACCTGTGCCAGGATATTTGCGAGTGATACTCTGGTCAAGTTGTCGGAAAGCTTCAAAAATATATTGTAAATCTGAGGAAGCAATACCAATACCTGTATCCCAAACTGCTATTTCGATTCGATTATCTGCCAGTTCTTTGACATCTACTCCGATGCTACCCGACTCTGTAAATTTAATTGCATTAGATAGTAAATTCATTAGAATTTGTCGCAAGCGCAGAGGATCGTTAAACACCATGCGGTTTTGCAATTCAGCCTGAACGTGCACGGAAAGTTTTTTTGCCTCTGCTAGGGACGTGGTTTCCGCTACGGTGGTTTTGACTACCTGTGAGAGATCAAATATTTCTGGCTTGAGATTTAACCTACCTGCCTCTAATTTAGAAAAGTCGAGAACTTCATTGAGCAGCATTAGTAAGTGCTTGCTGTTGTTGAGGATGCGTTCTACCATATCTCTCTGCTGGGTAGTCAAATCCCCGCATTTAGGACGTAACAATAACTGTGAAAAGCCAATAATGGCATTCATCGGGGTTCGCAATTCATGAGATATGGTTGCTAAAAACTGCGATTTTAGCTGTGATGCTTCTTTGAGTTTAAGGTTTTGTAATTCTATCTGTTGCTGTTGAGCCTCAAGTTCTTGATTTTTACGACTTAGCAACTCATTGCTTTCTCGCAGTCGTTGATTTGCTAAAGCTACTTGCACTTCGGCTTTGTAAACCCGCATGGCATTCCGCAGAACTTGTGCCAGGGTTTCTGGGGAGACTCTAGACTTGGAGAGGTAGTCTGTAGCACCCGCTTTCATCAGTTCCACAGCAATTTGCTCATCTCCTTGGCCCGTGAGGACTACCAAAGGTACTTTGACGCCGTGAGAACGTATTTCATTGATTAAGGTTAAACCATCTTGATCTGGTAAGCGATAGTCAAGGAAAACGCAGTCGAAAGAAGTATTCCTCAAGGCAGCGATCGCGCCGTTACAATCCTCCGCCTCAAACAGCTCTACATTTACACCAGCTGCCTTTAAGGCTCGGCGCACTCCCATGCGGTCTACTTCGTCATCGTCTACAACTAGTATTTTTAGCGTTTCTTCCATCGCCATTAGCTATTGCTCTTACATATAAATTCTTGTATAACATTGAAATTTTTCAACCACCCTAAAAAATTTGTCATTTGTCATTTGTCATTTGTCAATCGTCATTAGACTAATGACTGAGGACTAATGACTAATGACTAATTAAGGCATTTCGCACAGCGTCCAATATTTGTTGAGCGTTGCCATTAGTTCAATAAAATTAGCAAATGTCACAGGCTTCAACAGATAGCCAGCAACATTCAAATTATAAGCTTCCACTCGGTCTTTATCTTGATTGGAAGTTGTCATCACTACTACAGGAGTTGGTCTTAATTGTGAGTCCGATCGTAGCTCTTGCAAGAATTCGATTCCACCCATTTTGGGCATATTTAAATCCAGCAAAATTAAGCGCCGTGAATCAGGAACCTCTGGAGGTTTTCCATTGTTACCACGTAGCGTTGTTAGAGCTTCGAGTCCGTTAGTGGCAACATAAAGTGGGTTGGTAATATTAACTTTTTTGAATGCCCGCTTGACATTCATTACATCTACTTCATCATCCTCCACTAACAGTATATTGATTGATCTTTCTGCCATCTTTCAGTTTAAATTGAGTTGGTTTTCTCTCTAATTTGGTTTTTTGACTAGACTATCAGAGTCAGGGTGGCAGCTAATTACTAAATCATAAATAGTTTTAAAAATTAGTAATTAGCGAACTGAAAATAATTGCTATCTTACTTTATTTGCTATAAATCTCAGTTGAGACTTTGTTTGTTGCTGCTCAGCAGATGTATGTTGCAACCAACAGCCACTAACAGCATTAAATATTAAGTTCCACAACTTTAAAGCATAGAACCAAGAAAAAGTAGTAAAAAAAATTACTACTTAAAGTAGCTAAATCAATTGTAATTTGACCAATTGAACTACGTCTTCAGCCATTGGTCATAGTTGCCAAGAAAGTTTTGTCTATAAAAAGCTGAAATATTTTTATTCTCTCGCTTGCTTAGGCCAAGTAAAGCGGAAGGTGCTACCTCCACCAAGGCGGGACTCCAAGGCGATCGCACCTGTTTCGGTTTCTACAATTTTCTTAACAATTGCCAAACTTCAATCCATTCGGAAAGATTAGCGATCGCCCGTAAAGGTGCTTTCAAATCATGGGAAGCCACATAGGCAAATTGATCTAATTCATCATTGCGCTTCTTCAACATCGCTGTTGTTTGGGTCAAAATCGTATTCATCCGCGTCAGATTTAATTCTGTCTGCTTGCGATCGCTAATATCAATGCATGAACCTATATATCCAGCAAAACTACCATCAGCATTCCATCTCGGCTTGCAGTAATTGTTCTTTTTGGTGCGTGGCAACTTCTATTAGTGCTGTTGGTGCGCTCACACTTTGCTGTAGTTGTGATTTGAGTTGGCGGATTTCTGCTTCAGCACGCTTGTAATTGCTAATGTCCCAACCTTCCCAAGCTAACAAAACTACTTGCTCTGTTTGATCTCGAATTGGTTTAATGGAAAAGTCAATCGTTGCAATTTCATTCTCCGCACCCAGAACATCAACTTCGTAGCGAATGCATTCTCCTTGCGCCGCAGCAGCGATCGCTCTTTGTAATTCGCCTTGAGTCTGTGGTGAAATTGTCCACCAACTAGCTTCCCAAAAGGGACGACCAATCAAAGCAGCGCTATCAAGTCCTCCAAAATCCAACGCTGCCTGATTTACCTCAGTTACAGTCCCATCTGGTTTCTTGACATCCTCTCCCGCTAACCTGACGGTGTAGCGGGAGATTCCCAAAACTCACGGATTGGGTTTCTGTTTCCTTCCATTACTGGTTTTTCGCAACTGCCCTTTAGACTTATGCCTATCAGGTCTTAGGTTCGCTCCACAGACTGCAACGGTGTGTCCCACCGCCAAAATATTTCTTGCGGCATTGATATCTCGGTCGTGGTGCGTTCCGCAACTGGGGCAATCCCACTCCCGAATATTCAACGGCAGTTTCTCAACAATTTGTCCGCAGTTACCACAGCGTTTAGAGCTAGGAAACCAACGGTCAATTTTTACCAAGTTTCGACCGTACCACGAACAATGAAAAATGAAAAATGAAAAATGAAAATTTTTTCGTTTTTCATTTTTAATTTTTCATTGGAGCGAAGCGAGAATGGTCTTTCCTGGAGTCGGAGATTTTAGCTTGAACACGAGCTACTTTGAGTCTTGCTTTATCTCGATTGCGAGAACCTTTCTGTTTACGACTCAAAGACTTTTGCACTTTCCTGAGTTTTTGGTAGTGTTTGTCAAACGCTTTAGGATTAGCAATCTTTTCACCCGTACTCAGGGTAACGAGACTACTAATCCCAACATCCAACCCCACAGCACTATCAAGAGGTTGCATAATTTCATCTGTTGGATCATTAATCCGCAGACTGACAAACCAGCGTCGTAGAGACGTAGCATGCTACGTCTGTACTTTAACCGTGATAGTTGTGGGTTCACAATCCTTGGGCAATTGTCTAGACCATTTAATCGCCTGGTTCGTTTCAAAAATCCCTCCTGTAACCATAGGTATTTTTCAAGTGGGAAAAGAGTAGTTTTAAAGATAGGTTTCAACTACTGATTGTTTTCTCCTTCTTTACACTCTTATACTCTTTATTTAATGAATGTTGTTGGTTAATTACTCAAAATTATTACAGCTAAATTTCATGTCAGTATTTCATAATACTTCATAAACTAACCTATATCCTTGGCTAGATTTTGCCTATATCCACTGGTTAAGATATGTAAAAATGCTATTTCTATTGGTGGATGCAGGTTTATGAAAAGATCATCTATCTTAGGTTTTGGAAAATAAAAAACAAAAGTCACAAAGTCGACTTTCGACAGATGCGATCGGCGGAGAGTACGAGTAGCAATGAGTGAAATTAGTATTGTTTTAATTGAAGATCATGACTTGACACGAATGGGGCTAAAAGCTGCATTACAGACTGATAGCGCAATTCGAGTTATTGGAGAAGCAGCAAATGCCACTAAAGGTCTGAAATTATTGGAAACTGCCAAGCCTGATGTGGCTGTTGTGGATATTGGCTTGCCTGATATGGATGGTATTGAACTCACCCGCAAATTTAGACAGTGGCAAGCCGAGAATGAGGACGCTTCAACCAAAATCCTCATCCTGACAATGGAACACTCCGAGGATACAGTACTTGCTGCTTTTGCGGCAGGGGCAGACTCTTATTACATGAAAGATACAAGTATCGATAGATTAACAGAAGCAATTCAAGCAACATACGAAGGTAACTCCTGGATCGATCCAGCGATCGCCAACGTTGTGTTGTTGCAGATGCGGAAAGGTTTGCCAACTAAGGAGTTATCCGATAAGCCCAAGACAGTAAAAATAGATGCCCTAGCACCAGAATATGAACAAGTTTTAGAAACTTATCCCTTAACTCAACGGGAATTGGAGATTCTGGAGTTGATTGTAGCTGGGTGTAGTAATGGTCAGATTGCAGAGAAACTGTATATTACTGTCGGAACGGTTAAAACCCACGTACGCAACATTCTAAATAAACTCTGTGCTGACGATCGTACCCAAGCAGCTGTTCGTGCCTTGCGTTCAGGGTTAGTGGCGTGAATCTTGGGGGGATTGGGTACAGGGGTTGGGGAAGAATCAAACCCAATCCCTAGTTTTAAGCTTGAGCTTTAAACGCCCAAAATACACCTTCTAAAGCTCAAAACTTGATGAAAAAATAACAATCAATTAATCTTCATGACGGTGCTGCCACGCTACACCAAAAGCCGCTCCTGCCCCAGCTACCAAACCAGTACTCATTCCCTGTATAGTTTTAGCGATCGGGTCTTTGGTCAGGCACTCATTCGTAACTGTACTCGCTTGCAAACAGGTATTGCTTTCTGCCCAACTAGCCGTACCTCCTAAAATTACACCAGCTAGACTACAAGAAACGACAAGCAGTAAAAGGCGTTTGGTTTTTCTATCCATAGATGGTTGTGAAAATTTGATGGATTGCAAAGATTCCTCAACTACTTTACACAACCGTTGCTCTGGTGTCAGCAACTTTAATACAACAATCGAGAGCGATCGCCTGATGCCAAACAAGATTTTGTGCCTGGTTCAAGCTGATATAATTTATCCTTTTTGGGAGAAAATTAATAATAGGTAATCCCTATTAAAACCTGGCTAGAGGAATCAAAATGAGTATCTTGCGTAAAATGGCATTGAGTGCTTTTATGGCTCTAGTTGTAGGAGCTGTGGCTGGTGTTGTTTACAATCAACCTTCTTTGGCGGCTTCATCGGGTATAGCCGCAGGTGTATGTGGACGTGCACTTTCGGCGATTAAATAACGAAAAAAACTTAATGCTGGCAAAAGCACCTGTGGGATCTGAACCGCAGGTGCATAGCCTCATTATGAAAATTCAGTCTATTCAATTTTTAAGTTGAAAGGCAAACGGGCGTAGACACCCTGCGGATCGTTCAGCTTTTGCAGAATTGAGATTTCAGCTTGTAGTTTTTGTAATTCAGTTATGAGCGGCTCTGGTAGTTTTAGTTGTGTTTCATCTAGTTTGAGAGCAGTTCGCGCTTCTTCTGGGGTTCGTCCAAATAGACGCTCTCCCAAAGTTCCAAATTGGGGATATTCTTGCAATTGCCAATCTTTTCCTAACTTGGCTTGTCCAGCCGCGTAGGCAATAGCAGCATCCAAACCGCCAATTTCATCTACTAAACCAATTTGTTTCGCTGCTGTACCAGACCAGACTCGACCTTGGGCAATTTCTGCTACCTTTGCTTCTGGAATTTTCCGACCTTGGGCAACTTTATCGAGAAATAGACTGTAAATTTTGTTGACACTACGTTGGTAAAGTGCCAATTCATCAGGTGTTTTGGGGCGAGAAAGCGTTTGGCTATCGGCATAGCGTGCGGTTTTAACTGTATCCCAGGTGACGCCGTTGTTACTGGCTAGTTTTTCAGCATTGAACAGAATTCCAAATACACCGATTGAACCCGTAATTGTATTTGGCTCAGCAAATATACGGTTAGAATCGCTGGCAATCCAGTAGCCACCAGAGGCGGCAAAATCACCCATCGACACTACAACTGGTTTAACTTCCCGAGTTAGCCGCACTTCTCGTTGCATGACTTCCGCGGCTGTAGCACTACCACCGGGGCTGTTGATTCGCAGAACGATCGCCTTCACATCTTTATCTTGTCGCAGTCTGCGGAAGATTCTGGCAAAGCGATCGCCACCGATATCTCCTTCATCACCCAGGCCGTCAACAATCTCGCCTTCAGCATAAACTACGGCAATTTTATTTTTGGAATCGCGTTTTCTGTCCAGTAACTTGTCACTAACTTGTGAGTATTCGTTGATGCTGATTTGCTTGAAGCTTTTCTCATCTTTATCACTATCTGTTAGTCGCTTGAGGTCAGCAACTACTTGATCGAAATACCCGATTTTATCTACCAAACCATTGGCTTTGGCTTGATCTGCCTGCAAGAACGCTTGATTATCTGCGATCGCCTGCAATTTCACCGGGGTAATTTTGCGGCTTTTTCCGACTGCATAGCGCCACTCTGCCCACACATCATTCAATAATTTTTGAGTTTGTTGGCGGTTCTCCGGACTCAGTTTTGTGAGTACAAAAGGTTCAACTGCTCCCTTAAACTTTCCTACCCGCACGACTTGTACGCCGATACCGTATTTTTGCAAGGCTCCCGTCAGGAACAATGGTTGCGAACTCAAACCATTGATTTCCATTGCTCCTAGGGGGTTAAGCACGATTGTATCGGCTACCGAACTCAGATAATATTCCCGTTCTCCCCAATCCATGCCATAGGCTACTACCTTTTTTCCCCCAGCACGGAACTTCTCTAGCGCCTGACGAATTTCCTTGAAAGTAGCGAAGCCGGCAGTGTCAGCTTGGGAGGTACGAGTGGCATCCAAGTAGATACCAACAATACGTTGATCGCGCCGTGCCTTTTCCAAAGAATCCAGAACAGCGCGGAGGCTCATCTGCTCCTGCTCATCACCAGATAGGGTTTTTTGGAGCAGTTGGCTAGAACTTGGCTCCCCGTCGGTAATTTTCATTGACAAGTCAAAAACTAGCATTGACTTATCTTTAACTTGCGGGCCCATATCTCTGGAGGCTGCAAATAGCAGCAGTAAAAGTCCTGTAGTTCCTAAACCGAAGAAAATGAACAGTCCCAGAACGCTTCCAACTAAGCTGGCAAAAGTTTGTTTGATAAAATTCTGCATATTTTATTTAAGAGTCAAGAGTCAAGAGTCAAGAGTCAAGAGTCAAAGACTTGGACTGTGGACTCTTGACTAATGACTTAAATATTAGTCCTTATATTTACACCCAATACCTCACACCTATCACCTAAATCGGCAAAATTGGATGACTTTTATACTTATTTTATAGAAAATTGCGGGAAGCCGAAAACCACTCACCTTTAAGGTAGTGGATGAAGGCGACACGGGCAACTTTAGTTGCTGTGGTGCTTTTGAGGACTTGGAAGTTTCTTAATATAATAGCGAGGTTTTGATAGTCAGGGGAGTGTCAATCGCTCTAAACTTCCCGAACACTTTAATTGTGCTAAGGTGGCGTTGCCAGTACAAAATAGTACTGTGGTGATCTCAGAAATTAACACTTTCCCCAAGTCGTAAACAGCAGCTTCTGAAGAGGCAGCCGCTTGCAAAAATGGCATTGCTAAACCAGCTATATCTGCTCCTAGTGCCAGGGCTTTTGCCGCATCCAGCCCATGACGCAACCCTCCTGAAGCAATCAAAGGTATTTCTGGTGCAACAGCACGAATGCTGGTTATACAATCTGCTGTTGGCAAACCCCAATCTGCAAAAGTTCTACCCAAGCGCCGCTGTAAAGGACTTTCTGCCCGTTCGCTTTCTACCTTTGCCCAAGACGTACCACCAGCACCTGCCACATCAATCGCCCTCACTCCAGCAGCAACAAGTTTCTCTGCCATTGCCGCTGAGATACCATTGCCTACTTCTTTAGCAATTACTGGTACGGGTAGTGACTTGCATAAAATAGCTATTTTTTCAAGTAATCCCCGAAAATTTGTATCGCCTCGGGGTTGAATGCACTCTTGCAGTGGGTTGAGATGCAAGATCAAAGCATCAGCCTCAAGGATATCAACAACTCGCAAACATTCATCTAAGCCGTAGTCGTAGTTGAGTTGAACAGCGCCGAGATTGGCAAAGAGAAGAACGTCAGGAGCGTATTTACGGACGGCGAAAGTATCAGCAACAGAAGGTTTCTCCACTGCTACGCGCTGGGAACCAACGCCCATCGCAATTTTATAGTGTTGAGCAGCTTCCGCCAGACGACGGTTAATTATGCCTGCTTCTTGGGTTCCCCCAGTCATAGAAGAAATCAGCAGTGGGGCGAGGAGACGCTTTTTCAAAAAGGTAGTACTAATGTCAATTTCATCGCGATCGAGTTCGGGTAAGCAACAATGGATGAAACGATAGGATTCCAGTCCATTGGTAGTTTGTTGGAATTGCACATCTTCTTCTAAGCAGATGCGAATGTGGTCGGCTTTGCGAGTTTGGGTAGTGGCTGATTGGGTAATGGGCGTGTTCACAGGTAGGTGTTATTCCAAACAGTTGCAACTTCTATTGTGTCAGTTTCACACAAGATTTCTTACTTAATCAGATATTTTTAACGTAAAACGCTAGCAAAGTTAAGCATCTGCTAATTCTGATAAAATAGGGTCTCTTTTAGAAAGTGAAATAATCCAATCCAAAATTGCCTGGTTAATTATATCTGGGGATTCATCGTGGGGACAATGCCCGACATTTTCTAGATTCAACAGTTGCAAATTTCCGTTATACCGAGCAAATTCACGAGCAAGCGCAGGGGGAACAAACCTGTCTTTTTGCCCCCAAATTAAGAGCATAGGAATTGTTAAAGTAGGCAATAAAGACTTAACACTCAATCCAAAATTGGGGCTGATTGTAGCTTTAAACAAAGCACTAAAAGCACGGGCTGAACCCCGATCTTGAGGAGGACCAGCTAGTATTTCTATTAGTTCGTCTGTAATCGCTTCTGGGTTAGCGTAAGCAATCGCAGCCCAGCGACGCAAAAACTTTGGTCGGCGAATGAAGTAAAATAGGGGTTTGAGCACCAATGGCGAAGCCACGATATTTTTAATGGTGGCAACGACAGGATGCAGAAAAGCAGGTATAGCCTCTTGTTCTAATGAGGGATCTGGCAAACTCATCATCACTACACCTTGCACCATTTCTGGATGGATGGCGGCGGCGGCTAAGGAAATCAGTGAACCAGTAGAATTACCTATTAAAATCACAGGTTGACGAATAAATGTTTTCCAAAAGTCGTAAACCTGTTCTACCCAAAGCTGGATGCTGTAATTAACGCAAGCTTTTTCTGATGCGCCAAAACCCAACATATCAAGGGCGTAGACTGTGTGGTGTTCCCCCAATACTTCTAAATTGTGTCGCCAATGTCCAATAGAAGCACCAAACCCGTGTAGCAAAATCAGGGGTGTTGTCTGTTGGTGATTTTGGAGCGGACGAATGTAGGTGTAGCGAGTTTGCCAACCCCGCCAAACCCAGTCTCGTTGATTGCCTACTCGTTGTTGCCAGTGAACCACGCTGTTCAAATTTGCCTCCTGATTTATCTTCCTAATTTCTAGCTTAATCGCTATTTTTGAGAAAATAAGGCAGGAGGGAGGAGGATAAAACTTAAGTACTCCTCACATAGCCCCAACGACATTCTCAAAGCATATCCCTATCTAGAAGAAGCATATATCTAGGAAGCACTTGCCTATTCACCTTGGCGGGCGGAAGAAATAGAAGTAGGCCTGAAAACTGCATGAAAAAGTAGCGATTTGAAACGCAGAGGGACGCGGAGTACACGCAGAGGGGCGCAGAGTCTTTGTGCAAACATTTCGCTATGAACTTACGAAATGCAATTATTTATGAAGATGCACAGAATATTAAAAAACAAACCGCCAAGAAGCCAAGAACGCCAAGAGTGGAGGGTTAATCATTTAGTGCGGCTTCACATTAAATTGGTATTAGAGGCGATCGCGTTGTAGAGCATTTCATGTTTAATGTTTTACCTAATCTGCCGGAAAAAGTACTACCAACCAAGGTACGCTCTGCAATTTCTACACAAGAAGCTCTGGAATGGTTTAACCGAGTTGCTGAACCCTTGAGAAAGTCCATTGCTGATAACAATTACTTGGTAGCAAATCGATTTACGACTGCTGATATTGTGACTGGAGGGGTTTTGCTATGGGCAAAGAAGCTAGGGATGTTATCAGATAGTGACTCCTTGAGTGAGTACTTAAACAATTTAATGCAACGTCCTGCTTTCAGGAGTGCCGATGAAGATTTTTACGCCAAGATAGCTCCCTTGGTGTAGTTTTAACACAAGCTATGAATACTGCGGCGCTCGCAGTTATCCAAAGCGATCGCCTGACTCTCTCTTCCCTGATAAGCACCGCGATCGCAGTTCTTATCCTTCTACTCAACTGGGTGAAAGGCTTTCAAACTCTGGCTTGTCATGCGGATTTGGCTTTTGGCTGCCATCTTTCACCCCTCAGCAACTCCGTTTATGGCTCTGGTGGGGAGGTGCGATCGCCAACAGCAGGTGCGATCGCCTGCTTGACCACAGAACCATCATTGTAACGTTAAATATACTTCATCAAAATAATTAGCAACGCCGTTATTGTCTTTTCTACCAGTATTTGCAATACAAATGTTTAGGTTTATAGACACTTTTCTAGTGGAGCTTTTAGCAAATTTTTTGCTGTAAAATGATATATTTACATATATCTACTGCTGTTCTGTAAGATTTGGATTTTTACATCTCATCAATACTTTTAAGCACTTTGGGTTAAAAGCAAAGACTTTTGTGACACAACTTTATAATTAATTCAATAACACTATGACTGGTAGGAATCAATCATCTGCTCGTTTTCGCTCCGCTACAGAGTTTCCCAAGACAATTGGAAGCTTGAGCAACGCTGAGGCAGATGAATTGTACAAAGAAATGCGAGATTGTCTAATTTTTACAAATCGTAGTCGTTCACAACTGCTCCGCAGAAATGAAGAACATAAACAATCTGCCTTGCGGTTAAAAGCAGATGTAGAACGTCTACAAGTTATGATTAGCCAACTTAAACTAGAAAAAGAACAGCTTGCTTCTAGTAATCGGCAGATTGTGACAGACCTAGAGCGTGAAATCGGCTCGATGGCTGGACATTTAGATAAACTTTCAGCAGCGTTTGATTCTGTCTCAGATGTTGATAATCCAGAAAAAGCTTACTGGAGTTATGTATCTGTTCCTAGTCGGTTCTTCAAGTTCCTACGAGCAATCAAAGCAATTGTGCTATGGTGGCGTGAGGATAAAGGTGAGGAAACAAAAGCACTGAATGTTACAAATGTCTCCCAATCCTATGTTACTGGTGAAGTTGATGTCGATGAGGAGCGCAGAGAAAAACCACAAATGTACACAGATTCTGCTTCACAAGGGCGCTCTCTTTTAGATAAGTAAAACTCATGGGTAAAAAACGAATCACTCAATTACTAGAGAATCTAAAAGAAAATCAGCTTCATGAGTTGCACAATTCCGCAGCCATCTACACTGTTGCACAGGTTGCTGTTAATGAATTGCAGCAGCAGAGCTTACAGATAACTGAACCGCCTATTGCGGCTTTACCTTCTGCGCCAACAATAATTGATAAAACTCAGTTACTCAAACAGTATGGTTCTTACCGTGCTTGTCGCAAAGCAGCTAAAGAACGAGGAATTAAATTTTCTCGTACTCCCAGTTGGGAGCAGTTAGCAGCTGCATTTAGCTATGCAGAGGCTTTTCAACAAATCATCAAAACTTATGTTGAAACATATCCCAACCCAAAACTTAAAGGCACCACATTTGAGTTAAATTTCTAATAGTTGGGGTCTTTTGTTACGTTTGGGTGCGATGCATCCTTAACTTTCTTGTGACAATGAAGGGCGATCGCTCTTGTATCAGAAACTAAAAAAGCAGGTTTTAGCTTAACTTACAAAAGTCTCTTTCCCCAAACTAAACACTGTTAACAAGTTCCATACCACGAACTGAAGGGCGATCGCCCACCCCCAGAACCGAGGAGCGATCGCTTTGAGCCTTTGATGATCTTTTAGCGTTTCAATCCCTAATAGGGATTAATTTAAGTTGCAACTCAGAAATCGTGGTTTGGATTACTAGAAAATCAAAGTTTCAATCCCTAATAGGGATTAATTTAAGTTGCAACAAAACCTCTGATTTATTCGTATCTTGCGAGGTTGGTTTCAATCCCTAATAGGGATTAATTTAAGTTGCAACTCTTATCACCATTACTAGTTACAGCAATGTCACGACGTTTCAATCCCTAATAGGGATTAATTTAAGTTGCAACGATATCAAGCGTGGAATTAGCTATTTGATCGATCGCGGTTTCAATCCCTAATAGGGATTAATTTAAGTTGCAACATTCTTGCTGTCGAGTTCCAGGAAACTGCAACCCCGTTTCAATCCCTAATAGGGATTAATTTAAGTTGCAACTTTGCTCCGATGGAATCGTGAAATTGCGGCGATAGTTTCAATCCCTAATAGGGATTAATTTAAGTTGCAACCCACGGGAGGCGCGAGCATCTTTGCCCTCAAGTGTTTCAATCCCTAATAGGGATTAATTTAAGTTGCAACTGCGGGGGGCAGAATCGATGGCGCAATGGCGAGCGTTTCAATCCCTAATAGGGATTAATTTAAGTTGCAACAGTTCACTCTTTTTATAGAGTGGAATTTAGCCCATGTTTCAATCCCTAATAGGGATTAATTTAAGTTGCAACTCATAGGATGAAAATAGATTTTTCTCAATGGAATTGTTTCAATCCCTAATAGGGATTAATTTAAGTTGCAACTATATAGTAGTATATCCTTGCTAGCGATTAAAGCGTTTCAATCCCTAATAGGGATTAATTTAAGTTGCAACTCGATGGCGCAATTGGAGAGATTTGCCCAGAGGTGGGGTTTCAATCCCTAATAGGGATTAATTTAAGTTGCAACATTGCTGATAAATTAAAGCAGCCGATTCATAGCAGTTTCAATCCCTAATAGGGATTAATTTAAGTTGCAACGCTGAGGTGTGGGAGCATGTCACATACACTAGTGGTTTCAATCCCTAATAGGGATTAATTTAAGTTGCAACTAGAAATTATCTAATTTCTCCCAATCAGCAATATAGATGTTTCAATCCCTAATAGGGATTAATTTAAGTTGCAACTTAATCCTTGTCCGATGGCATTGATAATTAAGCCGTTTCAATCCCTAATAGGGATTAATTTAAGTTGCAACCTTAATCCTTGTCCGATGGCATTGATAATTAAGCCGTTTCAATCCCTAATAGGGATTAATTTAAGTTGCAACCGATAGCGGTCTGTAAACTCGGATACGATAGTGTGTTTCAATCCCTAATAGGGATTAATTTAAGTTGCAACTTGCATCCCGCCAGGTTCCGGGCAAGGCGCGATCCATCTGTTTCAATCCCTAATAGGGATTAATTTAAGTTGCAACCAGAGCTCCCCGCTGGCTCCATGAGAGTTTTTTTATGTTTCAATCCCTAATAGGGATTAATTTAAGTTGCAACATTCGGAATGATTACGGGGCAAATATCCCCAACTGGGTTTCAATCCCTAATAGGGATTAATTTAAGTTGCAACTATGAGTTTTGGCGTCGCTGCTATCCTGTATGATGTTTCAATCCCTAATAGGGATTAATTTAAGTTGCAACTTGCGGGGTTCCTCCCAGGGGTCCTTACAGGTGGCACTTTTGTTTCAATCCCTAATAGGGATTAATTTAAGTTGCAACTAGAGTTAGTCGAAGATCTAACTCTAAAATCAAAAGTTTCAATCCCTAATAGGGATTAATTTAAGTTGCAACCTTGTGATCAGCCTTTTCGATCTGTGCGTAGGGTGTTTCAATCCCTAATAGGGATTAATTTAAGTTGCAACTTGATGATATGCATGCAAAGTATCTTCTTTGGCATCCGGTTTCAATCCCTAATAGGGATTAATTTAAGTTGCAACTTTGCTGAAATGCCGAGCGGGTCTACGCCGCCCAAGTTTCAATCCCTAATAGGGATTAATTTAAGTTGCAACGCACAGGATATATGCGTCTTGTCGCATCAGAGCGTTTCAATCCCTAATAGGGATTAATTTAAGTTGCAACTGCTCGATTCAGAAGCCTTGCTGTATTTGGTTTTCAAGGTTCAGTGGTGCAGACCTAGAGTAAATATAGCGTTTGAGCGATCGCACTGTCAAGAGCAAATGAGTATAAAATGGCTCAAATCTAGTCAGGGTAAGATTTACAGAAAAGGTGCAGACCTCATTTGCCATCAAATCAGTCTCTAACTTAGACAGAATCAGCATTTCAGCCCCAAAAATTGATTGCTTTTTTTCTACATCTACTGGTTTGCACCATCATCAAGCAAAAAACACTGTAGTATCCATTGGCATTTCGCCACCAATGCGCTCAATTTTACCCTGACAGCAAGCACAAAGAAAATAGAAGCGGATGCTGTCTTCATCAGGTTTAATGAGTTTTGCTAGCCGCGACCTCAATTTAGCATACTGAGTTTCAGTTAGGTTGCACTCAAATACAGAATACTGCATCCACTGTCCATAAGACTTGAGAATATTGTGGATTTTGGTACGACGTTTATCTTCGGGGATATCGTAACTGACGACAATAAACATGGGGAGGTGGGGAACTCGGGGCCCCTGGTGGGGATTAGGGGCAGTGGGGAGATGGGGAGTCTGAGGAGTGTGAGAGGTGTGGGGAGTAGTAAACCACTAACCACAGCTAAGGGTGCATTCAAATCAGCAGCTTCTACGGTGTGAGAGGTGTGGGGAGTAGTAAACCACTAACCACCACCAATTTTAGTATTAGCAGGATTGCTAACTGGGTGTGAGAGGTGTGGGGAGTAGTAAACCACTAACCACTAACTACTAACTACTAACCACTAACTAGATAAATTACTTCATTACCAATGGCGGATATTTTTCAATTTCGCCCATGAGGTATTTTGCAAGTAATCTTGCTTGCAGTTCAAAGGATTCTTGATAGGTGTATTGCTTTTGCATGACGGGATGTTTAAACTTTGTTTGCTTCTTTTCTTGATAGAGACGCAAAAATTTATGTAAGCCTTCTTTGGTGAGAGAAACAGCATTACTAAGTGGTTCGGTAATAAAGTCCGTAGGTACGAGAATGCGACGATTGATTGCTGTTAAGACTACTGCATCGACAATTACAGGACGAAATTCTTCCATTAAATCTAGTGCTAATGATGGTCTGCCATAACGCTCTGTATGTAAATATCCTAAATAGGGATCGAAGCCAACAATATTAATTGCACCCTGCACATCATGACGTAATAATGCATAACCCAAACTCAACAAAGAGTTGACTGGATCTGTAGGAGGACGACGGTTGCGAGTGTGAAATTGAAAGTTATCAACGCGAATCAGTTGATTAAAACAACTAAAATACGCGGCACTACCTGCACCTTCTAAACCTCGGATAGAATCAATAGATGTGGCTTGATCAAGATTTGCGATCGCAGTTGCTAATTGATTTAGTCCTCCGTTCAAATCTAAATCAGGATAAC
This sequence comes from Fischerella sp., assembly GCF_013388695.1. Lineage (NCBI taxonomy): Bacteria > Bacillati > Cyanobacteriota > Cyanophyceae > Nostocales > Hapalosiphonaceae > Fischerella > Fischerella sp. Next base: position 23,298 of record NZ_JACAEU010000097.1, on the reverse strand, counting down.
TGCGTTGTGACTTTAGGAGAGAATAACGATAGTTTTTTAACTTTCCTCTCACAAAACCTTTGCTAGCATGAATCGCTTGTGGTGATTCTCCCCTAGCTTTCCACTGGGCAGAACGTAAGAAAATATTCTTACTCATTTCTGGTTCTAACCGCGCAATATATTTACCGTTATTTGTCAAGAAAGTTAGAGGAATTTTTTGATTAACTAATTCGGCAATCGTAGCAGGAGAAATACTAGCTCTCCCCATAACTACCAAACCATCAATTTTGATTAAAGGCACATCCAAAATTGTTTTTTTCTCATATTTAACGTTGAGCCTTTCATCAACTTTACCGATAAAAGCATCTTCTTGTGTAATGTATACTGTACCCATGATTGATTTTTAAATTATGTGAAGGAATTAGAATTGGATCGATGGGGAGGTGGGGAGAAGAAAATAACAACTAACTACTAACCAATGTACAGACGTGCCATGGCACGTCTCTACAACAACTAACTACTAACTTAAATTTCTTCTTGATACCGCCTAACTTTTTCTGGTAATTGCGGTAAACATTGGTTGAAAAAACTGCATCCTTGGCAACGTTTGCTATAGGTTGCTATTGGCATGATGCCAGTTTCCAGGAGATTTTTTACTAATTTAATTGTGGCGATCGCACTTTGTCTTAATTCCTCAGAAATCTCCACTAATTGACGTTGATGGGAGTGAGCATAATAAATATATCCTGTGGTGACGGGTTTTCCTGTCATCTCTTCTAAACACAATGCTTGGGCACATACTTGCAACTCATCGTTATCCCATTCACCTTTACGTCCTCGCTTATATTCAATGGGATACCATTCATTATTTTCTAATTCAATTAAGTCTGATTTGCCAATGAGTTGATATTTTTCGGATTTCAAATAAATTGCTCGAATTTGCCAAGTGTTTTCCCGATTGCCATCACTCAAAGTATGTACGCGTTCATGTAAACTTGTACCCTCAATTGTGTATTGATTATCAATAAATTCATCTGCACAAAACATGCGCCAGCAGCGATGTGGACAGTAGGCATATTGGTTTAATGCCGCAATCGGTATATATTCTATATTATTCATAGTGGTGATAAAGCACTTAGACTTAGCGATTAGAAATCGCAGCTAATAACCAACAACAATCAACCATCAACCAACAACTAAACTCTACGTGTCATACCCATACCCATCGTTGTTTTCCGTCCAACTCCAGCATATAAAGCAAAGTCAGCTAAAGCATTAATTTGCTTAATTTGGATGGGTTCAGCTTCTCCCAAAATGCGATAATTAACTTCCCCAACAATGCCAATAAATTTACTGCGAGAGTCTGCTAAGATTTCTGTATGAATGTTGACAAAACTGGGAAATATAGCATCAAGAAAAAGATTTTCAAACTCGATACCACTATATTTATTCCAGCGCGCTAGTAAAGAATTAAATACGCATTCTCTAGTCGGGAGAGTGGTATCATACTTTCCTTGGCGGAAGGCGGTGGGTGTGGTGAAGGTAAGGGAAATTGTGCGATCGCTCTCACTTGCTTCCTGATATAATTGCTCATAGGTACAAGCATTTGCCCAAGGTTGGGTTGATTGGAGAGTACCGAGAATACTGGTAATGTACAAATCCGCAGAACCCAAGTGCCAAGCATGTTCGGGATTAATATTCAGCCAAAGTGGAGTAAGCTGACTAAAGAGAGTGTCGTCTAGTAGAGAGATGCGCCACCAACAGGGAGTACCCGGAGGAATAGGTTTTTCGTGTTGCCATTGTAAAGTGTAATTTTTTTGGCTTGAATGTCCTCGCTTGCCACTACCATTACCTGTATAACTTGACTTTACTTGTAAAGGGGAAAGAGTAAAAGCTTTGTCGGCGGTAGAGTGATGGAGTAAGTCACCCAAAGTTCTATCTACCGAACTCACAAGATTTAAAAACAGTGCGTGGTAATGTCTGCCAGTCAGATAATTAGGATAGATGGGAGACTGGGGAATGAGATTGAGAACTAAACTATGCGGCATGAGATGCTTTTAGATTAGGAAAAATCATTTAAGGAGAAGATAAAATCCCCTTGCTGCTGAAGTGCAGAGATACCAACGCCAGCGAACTCGCAAATTGATGCTGCAACATCAAACAGGTTTTAGTGCAGAGTTGCTGGCGCAAGCATCAGCCAAGAAAAGAAAACGTACTTCGGATTGTGAGAAGTGATTAACCTCGAAAACGGTATGTCATCCGCACAGGAATTTTTAGTTCTTTGATATCCTCAAAGTAGTAATACTGTCCCCGCATCTGTACATTTTGAATTAGACTAACGGGAGGCATATTTACCACATCGTAACTAATCACTTGATTAGTGAACATGACATCCAAAGGATTTAAAGGATGGGTACAGATAAACAAATCATTTGTAGTTTTCGCTTCCGGTAATTTTTCCACAGTAACTTCTGCTTTACTCATCCATTTCCCCAAGCGAATCCATTTTGGTAATTTGAGTTCTTTTTGAGAAATTACAAAAAACTCAAATTGACTTTCTGGTGCAATTTCCTTTGCTCTCCCAAAACTGGGAATATTCTTTTGGGTTTTTTCCATCTCCACATGGTAGTTATTATTGGCATATTTCCATGTATTGAGAATAGAGGTATGATGAATAGAAGCAGCAGGAGTTACATAAATTCCCTGTTGATTGAGCGGAGTTAAATGCTGCTCATATTTGGGAACTTGTTCGGGACAAAAATAACGGTAGGAATCCTCTTCGGAAACCGTGGTTGCATATTTTTCACTATCTACTAATCCCAGTGCGTAGCAGAGTGCGTAGTTGTGAATTATTGGTTCGGTTTCGTAGAGTCTGCCGATTTCGCGGGTGGCATGATACATACTATCATGCAATTCGATGTGACAACGGTAAATAAAACTCATGATTTTTACTCCGTTGCAGCACCTGCTTTTTTGCCTCTTTTATTTTTATCGGAATTCTTAGTTTCAGAATTCTTAGAAATATATTTCTGTGCATAAGCGGAAGATTCTACATTGGCTTGAGTCAATAATTCTTGCAGTTTATTTTCGTTACTGGTGATTGATTTGACTTCATCTAATAAAGGGGTAAATTTATCCCCAATATAATCAGTATGGGTGACACATTCTTGAGTCATTAATTCATTAATTGCTTTAATTGCAGCTTTACGAACATCATCTTCGTTGAGTGGATCGGGTGGGTTAATTTTCCCATCAAAATTTAACAAGTCATATATTTTCTGTGTCCAGCGCAGGTTACTGACAATCTCTCCGTCAGCAAAGATAATACCAATTAGCTCATTTCTCAGCCTTCCAGTGCGTGTTGTTTGTGCTCCATAATGACGGGTTCTAATGATATTATTGAATACATACAAAAATCCCGCTTCTGTTGGATCTTTAAGTGTGACAATACTAGGGAAGAAAACTTGGGGTAAGATATGATCTTGGCTATTAATTCTGCTGGTAACTTCCCCGTTTCTACTCATAGTTCCGTTCTCAAATGGTGCATTGAGGGTAAAGTTCAAGTGAGAATCTTCAAAGGGAGTGATTGAATAAGCTGTGTCCACCACTACTTTAGATTTTTCCGAACCAGCATCCCCAATTGCAAAACCATAGAGAATACAATCAGGAGTTGTTTTGCTGAAATCTACGTTGTAGTCGCATTTTTCCCAATCACCAATTTTGTAATTACGCAGCAATTCTCGTCCGGTTAAACGCTCAGGAGTTGATTGTTTACGTTTAAACATTGCTAAACGACTAATTGCTTCTTGATGTTGAATTCCTGCACGTACTTTAGCTTTATTGAGTTCTCCATCTGTTTGGAATAATGGGTAAGATTCGGTAATGCGAATAGTAATAAAATGTGCGTACTTACCCATTGGTTTTGCAGGGATTTCGTTGTGGAAGAATTTAGCATCAACGGTTTTTAAAAAGCTCATATGTTTCTCCAAAAAATAGGTTAATTGTGACAAAGTGAAATAATCTACTGAAACAGCTAAGTTTACGCTGCATTTTCAACTTCTGTTTCTGATATATAATCCGGTTCCTCAATCGGACGATTTTTACGTTCTTCGTCATCTGCAAGACGATAAAGATATTCGCAAGTATCGCGGATGAGGTTAAGTTGTGTACCTGCTAAACGTGCGCGATCGCATTTGAAATTTACCTCAAAAATCTCTTTGACAAAATAATTGGCGAAGTCATATACTGCTTGACGTTCCTCTTCAGGAGTAAGTGCAGGTTTCCACTTTCCATCAACGAAAGTAAGGGTTGGTTTTCCTTCAGCAGCTCTGCGTCTGACGTTATTCATTAATTTAGCTAAACGTGCAGCCACAACATCTGTTAATGATTCAGCGTCACTAGCTATAGCTTTATCAATTTTTAAAATCACATCCGCAGCTTCGTCAATAGGTTTAAGGATTGCATTGGCTTTAGCATAAGAACTTTTCGCACGATAAAAACGGCGATAGAGTTCTGTTAATTTCCTTAGTTGATTCATGGTTTCTTCTCCCGGTTCAAAGTATTTATACAAATCCATGTAAAGACGAATTTTTGCTACTGGTACAGCATCCAGAGTTTTTTGTTTATCGTCTTTATCTTTCTTGGGTTTACGTAGCCATTTAGTGAGATAATGAAAAACATATAAGGGACTTGTTTCCAAATCTCTGGCCAAATCTGACAATTTACCCCAATCTGGATCACCATCCTTTTTCCGATTAACTTCTAGGTGAATACAGTAAGCAGCAGTCAGCGCATTTAATGGTGAAAATTCACGTTTTTGTGAACTGCTCGGAAGAATACTATCTAAACGATAAGTATCTTTTTTGATCAAAGAACGAATTGCTTGATGCTCTCCATCTAATAACACAGTTTCTTCAAAATCTGCACCACTAATAAATGGTGGTACAGGAGATTCCGATGCGACTACTTTCACATCGAGAACGAGTGGTAAAGTTAATGCTAGCCATGCAGGTGTTACCCAAGATTCGGTGTCTGTTGGTTCTCTTCCTGGGGGTAATCCTAAGAAGAAAAATGTGAGAGTTTCCTTTTCAGGAAAGCTGATTTTAAAAGTGCGATCGTCATCCGGGTTGAGATTTTCTTTAATCAGCAGTGTATCGACTTGCTGATAATTTTGAATGCCGAATTTTGCAATTTGTTTATCAGTGATGAAATGCTTTCGCAACTCAGCATCAAATCGCGTTCTCGCGAATTGATTGTAGGCTAATTGCAAAAATTTATTGGTTTCAGGTGTGAAGAAGTAGGTGGGATAAAGATAAAGATAGCGATATTTGCGGCTTTCAAAATCTCCACCCACAGCATTAGTTTGATTCATTAAAATCTGTCTCAACATGATTTCAATTGACCAAATTGAGCAGATTTGCCGTTTTGCAGCCTGCGCGTTAAATAAAATCTGACGGTTGCTATAAACTTGTGGTGCAAATAAAGTTGCTGACTCCATCTGTTCAGTAACAGTATAAGCAGAACTCGACATTGCACAAACGCTTTCTCTTCCTCTTCCCGTTACTTTTGCGGCGTTGTAACGTTTTAATTCCAGTAAAAATGGTTCGGTTTCTGGTGCGAAAACTGCTCCTGTTGGTAATGAAATAACTCGTTTGACATAGGTTTTTAAATCCTCCCAACCATCAGGAATATCTTGAAATTCTTGAAGAATTGGCTGAATTAAACTTGCAGCATAATCTACCATTCCTCGCATAACTTCCAAGATTTGAGCAAAATCTTTACCGGGATACTTGCGGAAATACTGTGCTGCAAGATAGTACCAATCTAGAGGAACACCACCAGTTTTCTTGAGGGATTGAATTTGTTTAATGGCTGGTATTTCATCAGATAATTCCAAATATTCTGCCAACTTTTGAGTCAAATCCAATTCGGGAGGTACTTTTCTTTTCGCTTTTGGTATATCTTTTTGTGCTTCTTTAACTCTGTCACACCAGGAATTCCAAATTCCTCGACACAAAATATCACCAAATTCAGCTAATCTATCAATCCGAATTTCATTGGGAAATTGCAAATTGAGATTTGTTGGTAACTCACCCTGGGTTTGATAGCTTTGTAAACTTTCACCCCGTTTCCCACTAGAGGCGGTTTTACTATCAGGAAGTAATCTGCAAGCTGCGTCAATACTGACTTTCATTAATCCAACAACATCAAAGAATAGCCAGTAATAATCAGCAAATTTTAAACCCTTCCCATCACGATTAAATCCAGTTTGTCTTTCGCCTAACTTCTCAGCACAAAGACTTTTGATTTTATCAACAACACCTTCAGGAAGTGTATCAGTAGTAATGGTTGGTGCATTTGTATTCGCTAGGTAGACAACACCATCAGGAAGATAAAGCAAGGGTGTATAAAATTCTTCTGGGTGTGCTTCAATTAATGAATTGTTGAGGATATTAGTAAGAACACCACGATTTTCTGAAAGGGAATGGTACGTAAGTTTTAATTGATGGTTACTGAGTCTGCTAATTAGATTCGGTAAACGACCAGTTTCTACATCTCTAGGATGTTTGACGACAGAAGCAAATAAATCAGATAGTGAAACTAGGTCGATTAAAACCTGTCGAATTCTACTATCTATCCTTTCATCATCTAAGGTTTTTAATCCACGAGTAGCAAGACCTAAATCGGAGTCGTGTTTAACACCAGAATTATTACTAATTTCGATGATATCGTCAATAAAATCTTGCCAATCATCACCTAATAAATAATGCAAGCCAAAATCTAGTATTTTCTTGGTGATGTATCCACGTCCTAAATTGGGTGCATCTTCTTTTTTAGGTGTGTCTAATTCCCAATCCCTTTCAGCTATATTATTCTCTATCAACCAAGCTTGATAGTCTGGGAATTTTTCATAATCATGCAGTAGATAAGCAGTGATGAAAATACAAGCTTGTAAATCTTCACAATTTCGCTTGACAGGATTTGTTTCTTTTGATGATTGCAGTTTCCTTAAAATCCGATAGGTGGGAAACAAACCATTGAGTAAATGTGCAACTATCGATTGATCGCCTGCATTTCTTCTATCAACAGGTGGTTTACCTTCACAAGCACGTTTGGCGTTAATTTTTGGAACTGTGACATCAAAGAACTTACCACCCTTCGCAGTTGCACCCGCTAACTGTTGAATGAGATTAGGTAAGACATATTCCGCAAACTTTTCTAAAATTGCATCCCCTTGATTACCTTTCGATTTTTTCACTGCTTCTTTGAACAAGCGTATTGTTAGCAGTTCTTTTTTTATCGGCGATTCATCATCGTCACCATCTGTGGAATCAAAATCCGGTACCTCTTCCGGTAAGTCATCAAAATTATCTTCAAAATCTGTCATGGATCTTTTTCCTCTAATGCAAGTGGTTGATATTCTTGAACTTTTCCTTGCTGGATAATCCACAATTTTCCTGTGACATCTGCTGCTTCTAATCCAGCAATTAATGTCTCAATCGTTTCACGCCCAGTCTGCAAATGTGTAACGTGGGGGTAGGCGAATAATTACAATTCCTGAATAGTCTGATGGATTGTATCTCAAACGATTACCAAATCCTCTGTCGCACGTAACTAAACATCTACCCTCACTGCGACAAACTTCAATCAATTCCTTATTCGGTGCTGAACTTAAACCTTGTGCTGGTACTGTTGTAACATCGTGTCCTACTAACCGCAACAAAGTTACAACACGTATGTCGATATTTTCATCTAGCTTTAACTTCATGCACTCGCTTCTTTTTTTTGTCTAGAGGAAGTTCTACAAAAGCACCTCGCGCCATTTCTGAACCATAAGCGATACAAGCAAGCACATCTTCGCGTTCGATGCTTGGGTATGCTTCAAGAACTTCCTCAATTGTTGTACCGCTTGCAAGATAATCAAGAATCAGAGAAACCCAAATCCGATGTCCGCGAATGCAAGGTTTACCGAAACAGATATTTGGATCAATGGAAATTCGGGAAAGTAAATTATCGTTACTCATAAAGCTTTGCCTCGAAACGCCTATAGTTCTAACATATCCATCCTTCATCATCCTTGGGTTTCCAATGCCAAGTTAGGGTTTCTAACAACAACGCATCCTGTCCAAAGGCTATGGAATACCAGGAACCTCGATTTTCTGGTTCGTTGGTGAGGGGGTAAAGTTGAAAGTGCATTGGTAGTCTGAGGGTAGCGCGTAAATAATTGCGATCGCGATCCGAAATAAAGCACACTAATTTACGCCGACTGACTGCATCACTTATTTTTTGGATACCGTAACCGTGGGGTTGGCAAATCTCCAAATCTTCAAGAACTTGCACTTTACCAGTTTCCGCCAACTTGCGGATATTTCCTGGATAGTAAAAATGCCAATCTTCCCGCACTTCTCGAAAATCTTTTAACTTCAAATAACACAAAGCTTTTTCAAATCTTTTGGTTGTTACCCCTGTTTTTTTCGCTTTTTCCATAAAGCTTTTCTCATCCCACAACTCAAAAATAAAGTTGCTGAGAATACCAGGAAGGTTATACATTTTAAACCTATCCACTTCTGGATCATCAGGATTAGTTAAATCGTAAATTGCACAATCTAATTGACTACTACCCCTAAAGCTCCTCGCCTCATCAATAATTTTTGTTTTCCCTTCATTTTGACAGCGATAAAACTGTCCGTTCATTTGTTTGATACTAATTTCTAACGCTTTTTGAATATCAGCACCAAACTTTTTCGCAACATCGGGATATTTTTCTTTCATATGTGAATTACCTTGCAGCTGAGAGTAAATGTAAGCTGACTGTATCCCACCCCATCGCTTCGGATATCTTTCAAATTCGTTTCTGTCTACCCACGAACTACGAATAGCGTTCGTAAAAGTTATTCGGTCAAAAGTTTCACCCTCCTGTAATGGATGGGATTGCTCTTCAAATAACCTCGCAACTAAAAAATTCGGAATTAATGCATAAGCTTGATAAGTTTCAAATCCTTCATGTCTGCCAAGTCTGCCAAAACGCTGAATAAAATTACCCGCATCCGCAGCTTCAAAAACTAAGAAATTAATCTTAAAATCAACTCCCACATCAATTGTCGAAGTCCCAAGGAGTAAATCAGCTTCTGCAACTGAATCTCTTTTTTCTGTTTCCCCTGTTAATCCCGTATTTTCTCTCACCTGCCATCGCGGTTCAAAAATAGCCTTAAACTTAGGCAATAATTTTTTCACCGCTGCGATCGAATTGAGAATAATTGCACCTTTACTGTTGGGATAGTCCTGGAAAAATTTCAAAATAACTTTTTCAGCATTTTCTGCTAGCCATTCATAACTCGAACGCAAATTCGGTTCCAGTCCTTGAGGAAAGATTAAATTTATTGGCTGACTAATCTGTCGCCAACCTTGATTGTCAGCATCAGCATCAAATTTATATGCACCAACATCTACCGGGTTAATAATTTTTGGTGTTATTCCAGCTTTTTCTAGAAAGCCTTGTAATAATTTATTGGGTGTAGCAGACAGAAATAAAAATTTCTTTGGGTCGTTTGCTGTATTTTTAATTAGCAGGATAGTATTAATTACACTCGCAATCTGTGGAGAGGAAAAGATGTGAAACTCATCGTAAATAAACAGTTTGTATCTCTCATCAATTCGGCGAAATAACCTATCTGGGTTATCTACTTTACCTCGCAGATAGTAGAAATTATGAATGTAGTGAAATAGGTCTGGGTTTGTTAAGAGTATTTCATACAAAGTCGAAATATTATCAAGTCCTTCCAGCTTAGAAGGTAACTTCCCTGTATTTACATAGTCTTCCAAAACCGCTGCTGTGAGGCGTTGTATCTGCGGGTCATACTTTGGCTGAAACTTGTCTTTGTACCCTTGTACCTGTTTTTCTTGATCTCGTGCTAGTTCATTTGTTGGGTACATTGCCAAAGTGTACGTACGATGATTCATTGCTGACAGAAAAGCCGCCAAACTTTTACCATCGCCAGTCATTGCTGTGTTGAAGATGACCTCAATATTTGGATCTTGTAGTGCTTTAAAAGTTTCGACTTGATGCCAAGACAGCGACCAATTCTTAGGTAATTTCAAACCTTCAGGCGTTGACACAGTTTGGGAATATACAGGCTTAAGCGAAATACTGTAATTGGACATATCCTTAAATAGTGTCCGTAAGTTGTTGTTAAATCCTATATTGGCACTCAAAATAGAGATTGACAAGATATGTCCATATAAAAATGTCCGTATAAAAATGAGTCGCAAAGGTCAGTCGATAACACTGTCAGTTTCAGAACGCGATAAAGCCGAGTTAGAAAACCTAGCGCGGGAATTTGGGATGATGTGGGGCGATCGCCCAAACATCTCTAAACTAGTAGAAGCGATCGCACGTCATCAGTTAACCATCGGTAAAAATCACGATTGGTCAGAAACACGCATTAGAGCCTTAGACACAGCGATGCGTGCATTAACCGACATCGGACAAAATGAGCAAGCACAAGAAATTGCTAAACTACTTCTCGAACGCTGTGAACTATCAATACCACTGCGAACTGAAATAGAGCGTTTTTTAGAAAATTTACCTCCACCTTGGCGTTTGGAAATTGATCGTTTTATCCTGCGTCATCAGCCTTTTCAACTTTCTTATCAAGATGCAGCACAGCGTTTGTGGAATTTCACTGTCCGTTACGCCAAAGTTACACCCCACGAAAAACGTCAATACCTCGATTGCTGGTGCGAAGAGACTGAAGGAAATCTAGATATAGAAGAATTACGAAACAACTGGAGTCTGCGTTTAGATAGAATCCAAGACGCCGCTGTCATCCCAATTGCTGGTGAGTGGCGATCGCACTTGGCACAAATAGAGGTAGAAATGCACTTATTTAACGGTTTAGCCTTTGCTTACCAAGCCAAACCAGAAGATATATTCAATGAATGGCTACCAGATACTCCACGGGTGCGGCGAGTAATTAGGCGTGTATCCAGTACCTTTTGGTTTATCCGCGAAGTCATGCAGTATGCGCCAGATTGCGTAATTGTATCACCAGAAAACGTGCGATCGCTTGTCCGTGAAAAACTCAAAACCCTTTGTCAACGATATGATTCAGAGGAGACAGAAGAATTTTGGCGTTGCTGAATAATGGGATGAATGAGGCTGACGCACCAGACACGGGGAACTCACCAGTCCCCACGACATACAAATATGAGTAGAAACCAGAAAAATGTAAACCAATTGACAGAATAATAATTTTTGTTAAATATTAATATTATTAATAATCTAGTTTCAAAGTACCGACCTATATGTTTAAACGTTAGAAATAACAAATACTTGAGTAACAGGTTTTTCTTAAAGGTAAGATATGCGGGCATTACTGAAGATGGAAAAATTAACAAAATTTATCTTTCGCTCGTGATGAACAACTTTATAAAAGTATTTGTGAAATGTATAGATAATCAAGATTTAAATTAGGCTCGGTCAAGTTATTAAGCATAGAATATCTTCCAATTGGATGGTAAGTCCGAAATAGATGTGGGTGGTTAATACGGCAATTCAAATTTATATTTTGCCGAAAGAATGCGGTAGTGAGTGGTGGATCAAGAGGACACATCCAGGGGAGACTTGAGCCAAACATCTCAACGAGTAAAGTGGCAATAGCCTTATGCCTTATACAATTCCTAACAATAGTTGCGTTGGATGTGACAACTGCCGTCCCCAATGTCCTACAGGTGCTATCAAAATCGAGAACGATGAATACTGGATCGATCCGTGTCTTTGCAACAATTGCGAAGGTTATTATCCCGAACCACAATGCGTGATAGCTTGCCCCACAAATTCTCCCATGCCTTGGCATGCAAAAAAAGGGAGATGCAAAGTAGATTTAAGAGAGGTTACTAGTCCAGATTTATTTTCTAATGGAAAGAGTAACCCATTTGCTTCGGCAATTGTGATTTGGGAAGCTTGCAATGTGTTGGCACAACGCACATCGTTACCTTGGCAAAGAGATGAACAAGGAAACCTGTGTTATCATCGCCAAGTTAGTCAGGGTAAGGGAGCGATCGCTTTTCATATTACTAAATCACCCGATAGTAGCGAACCTGTATCAGAGTTAGGGACAATTGCAGCGCTAGATATCAGATCAGCTTGCATTCATTTAATTTTTGCAGCTCATGCTACAGCTTTGGAGCAGCCTTGGCAGCAAGAATTTACTATTGATGAGCGGCAACTTGAGAAATATTTGGGTTTGGAGAAACGCAAAGACTTGAGCAAGAATGTCAAGCTGACTTTAATTAAAAACTTGGTACAGCAAGCTTGCTCACTCGTCATTTCTATTGACTGGCCCCAACAAGGTATAGTCAAGGGGTTTTCTATTAGAGAAAGCCGTTTGTGGCAATTAGTAAAAATTCAGCGCCATTTTCAAGAAGATGAACTCGGGTGTAAATATCTTGTTGGGTTAACCTTTAAAATCAAAGCGGGAACTTGGGCCCAATATTTCTTAAACAAACAAGCATGTAAGGAACGAACTGCATTTTATCAATATGGTAGTTTGCCAAAATCTTTGTTAACCACAGTCATGAGTATTTGGCAGCAACATGAGGGTGCAGCGCGACTAATGCTTTGGTTGCTGTTTAAAACCAAAATGGGTGCTTCCCAACGCATCACAGTTCCTACCTTAATGCGCGTTGCCTATGGTGAGGAGAAAATCACTTTAGCGTGCAGACAAAGAGAAGAACGCAAACGACTATTACGGACTTTTGAACACGATCTAGAAGTCCTCAATCATTATGGTATGAAACCAGTATTTGACCCAGTCACATACCCACCAGCAATACAACCTTTATGGGCAAAACTAGTCGATATTCCTGAAGATCCGGATGAAGCATTAGAATTTTGGATTAATGATGGCAGCAACGGTTCGCGCTTGACAGACATCAGCCCTCGTGGCAAGTGGAATCTGCTGATCAATGCCCGGATTTTGTCTTTCACACTACCACCAGATTGGGAACAGCAACTGGCGGACTCAGAAAAAAAGCAGCGAACTACAAAAAACAAAAGAAAAACCAAAACCACAGGTGATTTACTTGGCGAACAAATTTCGCGGGCACGAAAAAACTTGAATCTCTCGCAAAGAGAATTAGCAAAGCTGGCAGGTAAAAGCCAAAGCTGGATTCGTGACATTGAAAAAGGTCGCCTGAAAGTCAAGTTAGAGGATCAAGTAGTTTTACGTAAAGTTCTGGGTATAGCTTAATTCACTTAATCCCGCTCCTCAGTGTCGTGTCATCTTAGGATTTTTGCTTGTAAAATACCCAGCAGCTAAAATCACATTACTTATTTCCAGGGTCATCGCCGTAAATTTTTCTTCTTTTCTCAGCATTGTTTGTGTCCTCTATGGAGAGAGTGGAGGAAAAGTTGTAATAAATCCCCCACTCTCCCACTCATCCACTTCCCCACTCCTCAAAATACTTTTGCTCGCTCTAGATCCGACTAATGCATAGCACCCTTGGCTCGATCTCAATCAAAATGCGATCGCTTTTTTTGTTACCATCCCTGTTACAGTCCTTTTCAAGAATTAACCCTGGAATCTATAAACATTGAGTAGACCAAAAATTTCTGCGATCGCTCTGAAGAAGTGACTTGCTTCAGCTTATTTTGAATGAGTTTAAGCTTTATCTTCCTAGCGGATAAAATAACTCTTTCAAAGTTCTAGTTTCGGAGAGTGACAGAAGAGGACTATTGGGCGCGTGATTATCTGAAAAATAACCAGAAGGTAAAACAGAGCGATCGCTACCTCTGCACTGTTTTACCAGGCCACACAGTTTTAATTTCTAATTCTTTGGGAATCAGGTGGCGTACGCGGTCAACGTCGAGCAAATGCAAGGTCAGGAGAGCGTAGCCTTTCAGTGTCCAAGGTGCTGATGGGTATCCCATTTTTATTACTTGAATATTGGTAAAATTAATAACTAATTACTGCACAGGTGGTATGCATTGTACGCCTACTAACTATTATTTGACTATCAAATCAAAAAATAACCACCCAAAGGTATACCTTGAGTGGGTTATTGTTAATTACTCATTAGCTGGACTTAGCTTTTTGGTTGTTAGCTACTAACTACTAACTAATGTACAGACGTGCCATGGCACGTCTCTACAACCACTAACTACTTACTTAGACTCAGTGAAATCTGCGTCAATTACATCATCACCACTGCCAGTGGAGGAAGCGCCATCAGAAGTGCCTGTAGGGCCAGCAGAAGGGCCACCACCAGCTTGTTGATAGATATTGCTACCAACAGCGAATAGTGCTTGTTGTAGTTCTGGCATCAGCTTCTTGATTTGCTCGTCGTCTTCTTTGGAAATAGCATCCCGCAGGTCTTTCACCAAACCTTCGACTTTAGTCTTGTCGGCTGCATTGACTTTATCACCCAATTCTTGCAACTGTTTCTCAGCTTGGTATGCCAAGGAGTCAGCTTGGTTTTTGCGGTCAATTTTCTCACGACGTGCTTTGTCTTCTGCCGCATGAGATTCGGCTTCTTTAACCATCCGCTCAACGTCAGATTTATCGAGAGTTGAAGCACCAGTAATGCTGATAGATTGTTCCTTACCTGTACCTTTGTCTTTAGCAGTAACGTTGAGGATACCGTTAGCGTCAATATCAAACACTACTTCGATTTGGGGTACGCCGCGTGGTGCGGGAGGGATACCATCAAGGCGGAAGGTTCCCAGGCTCTTATTATCGCTTGCCATTTCCCGTTCGCCTTGGAGGACGTGAATTTCTACGTTAGTTTGACCATCCACGGCGGTAGAGAAGACTTCTGACTTCTTGGTAGGAATGGTGGTGTTACGGGGAATAATCTTGGTCATCACGCCACCCAAGGTTTCTACACCCAAGGACAGCGGTGTTACATCTAACAGCAAGATGCCAGTGACATCACCAGCAAGCACACCAGCTTGAATTGCTGCACCAACTGCTACCACTTCATCGGGGTTAACGCTTTGGTTTGGTTCTTTGCCCAGCATCCGCTTCACTACATCTTGGACGGCGGGAATACGGGTAGAACCACCCACCAGCACGACTTCATCAATGTCGTTCTTTGTTAACTTCGCATCGCGCAGAGCATTTTCTACAGGAACGCGGCAGCGATCGATTAAATCTGAGCAAAGTTCTTCAAATTTAGCGCGTGTCAGCGTCATATCCAGGTGTTTGGGCCCGTCCTGGGTAGCAGTGATAAATGGCAGGTTGATTTCTGCTTGGGTAACGCTAGAAAGTTCAATCTTGGCTTTTTCTGCGGCTTCAGTCAGACGCTGTAAAGCTTGTCTGTCTTTCCGCAAATCAATACCTTCGTCTTTCTTAAATGCTTCCGCTAAATAGTCAACGATTTTTTTATCAAAGTCATCACCACCAAGGTGGGTATCACCAGAGGTAGCTAACACTTCAAATACACCTTCACCAACTTCGAGGATGGATACGTCGAAAGTACCACCACCAAGGTCAAATACTAGAATGGTTTCGTTGCTCTTTTTGTCAAAGCCGTATGCTAGAGAAGCGGCGGTAGGTTCGTTGATAATCCGCAGCACTTCAATACCGGCTATTTTACCAGCGTCTTTGGTAGCTTGGCGCTGGGAGTCGTTGAAGTAAGCGGGAACGGTAATTACTGCTTGAGTAACGGTTTCACCGATGTATTTGCTAGCGTCTTCTACTAGCTTGCGAAGAACTTGGGCGGAAATTTCTTCTGGCGCGAACTGCTTACTAGCTACAGGACAATCTAATTTAACATTGCCGCTGCTATCCCGCAGTACTTTGTAAGAAACTTCTGTAGCTTCATGAGTAACTTCATCAAAGCGGCGTCCAATGAAGCGTTTTACCGAATAAAAGGTATTTTCGGGGTTCATTACCGCTTGCCGCTTGGCGATTTGGCCCACCAAGCGATCGCCATTCTTGGCAAATGCCACAACTGACGGTGTTGTCCGAAAACCTTCTGCGTTGGCAATAACCGTGGGTTTACCACCTTCCATTACTGCGACGCAGGAGTTTGTCGTACCTAAGTCAATTCCAACTACTTTTGCCATTGTAGGTGCTGGCTCCGTATAACTACAAATGAATGAATGGGAGTATAAAGGGCTAATTTTTGGACTAACTGATTTAATAAAGCAGCTAGTCCAGCATTAATACCTTTGGTTTTACTAGGGTAAAAACCCAAGATTATGCTGATGATATATATACTGAGCCTGTGTAACCAGTCGATGAAGGGTGGTTTTCCGAACCTGATTAAGGACGGTTATGCTTCATGTTTCTAGTTGGCTCATATATTTATTTGCCTTCACTTCGTCTAATGTATGAGAATTAATACTTCTAGAGATTCGGGTGAACCGTAATCTAATGGTGGTGTTTGCCGTCTTTTGTAATGGTGGGTAGTTGGTGGTTAGTCGTAAGTGGGTAGTTATATGGTTTTGGGTTGGTAGTCACGACGATTACGAGAAATTTTTTGGATAGTGCGATCGCAGTTTAATACATTGAATCTGTGCAGCAAGGTGTAGATTTAATTGACCAAGCGATCGCACAGTTGGTAAATGGATATAAAATTATCGAAGAAAATCAGGGCGTTGCTGAATCAAAATATGAATTTACAATTCATATCAAGTCCGGCTAATTCATGTTCATTAAAAACCCTCACCCCCTCTCCCAAGTTGGGAGAGGGGCAGTTCTTGTGAGGGCAGATACGATAACTAATCAAACGGATTTGATATTACGGATGTGTAGAGACGTAGCATTGCTACGTCTCTACTACAGAAACGTATACAAACATAATTCATAACCAAATTCAGCAACGCCAAAATCAGTTAGCGATCGCACAGTAAGTGATGGGTAGGGGTGTGATCGCATTAGCTCTCATCACCTATGTTGATAGTATGAGTGCTGATAAGGTTTAGCCTTGACAACCTTAAGTGTTTTTAGGTTAGCATCCGCACAACCGCTGATAAATCCACCCATTGCTTGAATGTGTTGCAGATATTCCAATGCGGGTTTAATAATAACTTCTCCCGGCATTAATACGGGAATTCCTGGGGGATAAGGACAAACAATTTCGGCACAAATGCTTTCCGTAGTTTCTTGGATGGGTAATGTTTCTGTTGTGGCGAAAAAAGCTTCACGGGGCGAGATACGCATGGAATCCCCGATTTTAAAAAGATCATTACATAAAACCTCACCCCCAAACCCCCTCTCCTTCAAAGGAGAGGGGGCTAGTTTGGTAAAAGCTTGTACCAGCTGCTCAATATCATCCTGGGTATTGCCCAAGCTGATGATAAAGGTGAGATGTTGCAGCGATGCAAATTCCGCTGTTACACCAAATTGTTGGTCGAGAATTTCTTCTGCGGCAAAGCCAGTCAAACCTAAACCAGAGACATTGACGGTTAGGCGTGTTTGATCGAGGGCGACAAAACCAGGTGATCCCATAGCGCTTACAGTTCCAGTTCCCCTTAGCGGGGAGGGGTTAGGGGTGGGGTTTAAAACCCATAATCCCGGAATTTGTGCAATCCGCCTTCTTGCCTCATCCGCAAGTTGCAGCGTGCGGGATATCAATTCTTTGCCATGCAGCGCCATTTGTTGACGTGCTGCATCCAAGGAAGCTAGAAGTACATAACTGGGACTGGTAGATTGTACTAGTTGCAACGCTTTACTGAGGCGATCGCGATCTATTCTTTCACCTTGAATATGCAGCATCGACGCTTGAGTCATAGCACCCAGGGTTTTATGAATGGATTGTACGGTTAAATCTGCGCCTGCTTGCAAGGCAGGGGTGGGTAGTTGGGGATGAAAGGCAAAGTGTGCGCCGTGGGCTTCGTCTACGAGTAAAGGGATATTATATTGGTGGGTAATTTGAGCGATCGCGTTTACATCTCCACAAACACCGTAGTAGGTAGGATAAACCATCATCACTGCTTTAGCGTCGGGATGCTGTTCTAGTGCTGCTTTTACGGCGGTGGGGGTAATGCTGTGGGCAATATCTAAAACTGAGTCGTATTCTGGATTGACAAAAACTGGCATAGCACCAGAGAGAATTAATCCTGCGATCGCTGAGGAATGAACATTACGCGGCAGAATGATTTTATCGCCAGTGCCGCAGGTGGCGAGAATAGCCGCCTCGATTCCACAAGTAGAACCATTGACAAGAAACCAAGTATGTGATGCACCGAAGGCTTCCGCTGCTAGCTGTTGTGCTTGTTGGATAACACCGCTAGGTGCAAAGAGATTATCCAACTCTGTTAATTCTGGTAAATCGGCACGAAATACGGCTTTGCCGAAAACATCAACTAACTTCGGGGAAATTCCCACACCCTGTTTATGTCCTGGAGTGTAAAAAGATGCATGGGGACGTTCTGCACAGACTTTTAAGGTGTCTAGTAAAGGTGTTTGATTTTGATTGAGCATTTTACGACCATAGATGGACACAGATAAATTATCTAGATGTAACTAATTGGGAAGATGTCGGCACAGTTGCTTGTCATCTAGGTTGGAAAAGTCGAATAATTTAAAAAGACTTACCATGATTTATCCCAATCCCGATCCTCTACCTAACGAACCACAAATTCCCGACCCAGAACCGAATCCTTTACCACGTCCTGAACCAACACCAGGCCCAACAATTCCCCAACCAATACCACAACCTGTACCTGGGCCAGTTCCTCAAACAGTTCCCGGCCCGATTCCCCAGACAGTTCCCGAGCCAATTCCCCAAACAATCCCCGAACCTGTTTAAAATTAATTTCGTCTAGTTGAACTCAAAACCCAAAATCTAAAATGCTGAGAGCCGGGATTGTCGGACTTCCCAACGTTGGAAAATCTACGTTATTCAACGCTTTGGTTGCTAATGCTAAGGCAGAAGCTGCTAACTTTCCTTTTTGTACGATTGAACCGAATGTCGGCGTTGTTGCAGTGCCAGACGAGCGGTTAAATGTTTTAGGTAAGATTTCCAATTCGGCACAAATTATCCCGGCGCGCGTTGAATTTGTGGATATTGCCGGTTTGGTTAAAGGTGCAAGTCAGGGTGAGGGACTAGGGAACCAATTTTTGTCCCATATCCGGGAAGTAGATGCCATTGTTCATGTGGTGCGTTGTTTTGAAAATGATGACATTATCCACGTTGCTGGTTCGGTCGATCCAGCGCGTGACATTGAAACTATCAATCTGGAGCTTGGTTTAGCTGACTTGGCGCAAATCGAGCGCCGTATTGAACGCACCCGCAAACAAGCTCGTGCTAGCAAAGAAGCGCAGTTTGAATTAACAGTACTGGAAAAATTAGCTGCGGCATTAAATGAAGGAAAATCGGTGCGGCAACTTACTTTAACAGAAGAAGAAGCAGCAGTAATTAAACCATTGGGATTGCTGACTGAGAAACCAATAATTTATGCTGCCAATGTTTCTGAAGATGAATTGGCAACGGGTAATGAATACGTAGAAAGAGTGCGGCAGATTGCAGCAACTGAAAATGCTCAAGTTGTTGTAGTTTCCGCACAAGTGGAAGCAGAATTAATTGAATTAGCAGAAGAAGAAAGAGCAGATTTTTTGGCATCTTTAGGTGTAGAAGAAGGTGGTTTGAAATCATTAATTCGTGCCACTTATACACTTTTAGGATTGCGTACTTATTTCACGTCTGGTGAGAAAGAAACTCGCGCCTGGACAATTAAAGCGGGAATGGTAGCACCGCAAGCAGCAGGTGTGATTCACAGTGATTTTGAACGCGGATTTATTCGCGCTGAAACTGTTGCTTATGATGATTTAGTGGCAGCTGGTTCTATGAATGCTGCTAAGGAAAAAGGCTTAGTTCGCAGTGAAGGAAAAGATTACGTCGTGAAGGAAGGCGATGTGATGCTATTCCGGTTCAATGTGTAAAGTTAGTAGTTAGTAGTTAGTGGTTGTAGAGACGTGCCATGGCACGTCTCTACATTGGTTAGTAGTTAGTGGTTAGTGGTTAATAAATAATTTATAAATGGTCTCTAATTCCCAATAACGAGCAAGTGATGCAATCCCGCTATTCTGTGGCCTTTTTCTGTCATCCCAATGACGATACGGAAATTGCTTGTCTTGGCAGTTGTCAAGGAGAGCACCCCCCCATTTATCCACCTATCTTAGCAGGAGAATATCTTCTCAATCGTTTACAAGCAACTTACTGATTGTGCATCTTCTTAAATGCTAAAGAAAATCTTATTTATTTCAGATGTATTTTCTGACTTTAAATAATATTTAATAATTCCTCAATCCAATTATTTTGAAAGTTATTTATTCATTTACAAATAAATCACCAGTCACTCGATTTTGGATGCGTGGATTTGTGATGCATGGATTGACGAGGCACGGGTGGCTCTCATAGCGTCGCCACATAGAGTGCCGTCCCACGATTGAAATTGGGGGCTTTGAGTAATGATTGCACTCTCGTTTTTGTTTTCCATAAATGAATAATGGTGGTTTAAACCTTTTATTTTAGATTTCAGATTTTGACTTTAATCCAAAATCCAAAATCTAAAATATAAAATTGTCTCGGTCAGAGTTTACTCTAGGAAATTGTACATGAGATCCAAGAAACGCGATTTCTAATGCCTTTGGATTTTCACAACTAAAAAGGGTTGATTCTACTATGAAAAATTGAATAACAGGTAAGAATCAAGTCAATAACATCATTTAAACAGACAATAACTCTACTATTTGGCATCAAGGTTGCCACTCATAAATTTCATTCATAAGAATAATGATAAAAAGCTATATTCATTGGTCAGCCCAACTTCTGACTTGTTTTCAAAATAGACACTCAGGGCATTTGCCCACGATCAACACATAAAAATCTCAGCTTTTGTACGTAGCTTTTTACTGGTTGATTTTCAATATAACCTCACAAAGAAAACAATAAATAAAATATAAAATCTGTATAGCATGATACAATTGTCTAAATTTAGAATTTAATTATATTTAGTCTCTAAATATATTTTTTGCTAAATTCAATCCATTTCAATGATATTGTACTAAATACAGATTTACAGTTTTTAAAGAACCAAAACTGTTTTCAGATTCAGGTAGTGAGTTTTGTAAAAAATGGTGTCCTGGCGTTGTTTTGTAGCTTCTGGCTTTATAACTGTGTTCATATTAGGCTGTGGTGATTGGGCAAACTCAGCAGGCAAACATAGCAGTCAAATCGTGCAAGAAACCAATGTAGCTCAGTTGCTTTCAGAAGCACAGATAGCACAAAAGGCAGAAGATTTTTTTAATCAAGGTTATCATTTGTTAAATTCCCATCGCTATGAAGATGCTATAGCGGCTTTTGACAAAGCTACTGCCATTAAACCCCAGCTTGCGGAAGCATGGATTAACCGAGGTAATGCATTAACAGCTTTGCAACGCTATCAAGAAGCCTTAGCATCATATGACCACGCGATCGCCCTTGAGCCTGACAGAGATGAAGCGTGGTATAACCGAGGCAATACCCTAAGTACGCTGCAACGGTACAAGCAAGCGCTAACATCATACGACAAAGCGATCGCCATCAAATCTACCAAGTATGAAGCTTGGATTAACCGAGGAATTGCACTCACAAAATTGCAACGCTACAAACAAGCGCTGGCATCATACGATCAAGCGATCGCCATTAAGCCAGATAAAGATTTAGCATATTACAACAAAGCTTGTACCTATGCTCTCATGAATAATGTGGAATTAGCAGTTGAGAACTTGCGAAAAGCAAAAAAGCTTGTTCCCGGTAAGTATGAAAAATTAGCTAAAACCGATACAGATTTTAACAAAGTGCGTGATGATGTCCGTTTTCAAGAATTACTACAATAAAGGAAGAAGTAATTAGTAAAAACAGATAACATCCTATTATCCCCGGTAAGTTTAGAGATGGCGATCGCAGAAATTTATGAAGGTGTAAAATTATAATCTTGATGTAATTATCTGCCTCTACAGATTCTAAATTGAAGATGCGAAAAATATTAATTACTGGGGCAAGTGGATTTTTAGGTTGGCATCTTTGCCAACTCATCAAGCCACAATGGGAAGTGTATGGAACGTACTTTACTCATGCAGTGGAAATTCCAGATATAAAAATGCTGAAAGTCAATTTGACAGACTTTCAGGAACTTCAGCAAATCTTTCGTGAAATTCAGCCAACAGCAGTAATTCATACAGCTGCCCAATCACAACCAAATTATTGTCAAAATTATCCTGAACAATCCCATGCAATTAATGTCACAGCCTCCTGTAATATTGCTGGATTGTGTGCGGATAATTCTATCCCTTGCGTTTTTACCTCCACAGACCTCGTTTTTGATGGTTTAAATTCTCCCTATCGAGAAACAGATACCGTATGTCCTGTTAACAGATACGGTGAACAAAAAGTGATGGCAGAAGTAGGAATGTTAGAACGCTATCCCATGACTGCTGTGTGTAGAATGCCGTTAATGTTTGGTGCAGCAGCACCTACTGCCACCAGCTTTATGCAGCCATTCATGCAAACTCTGAAAGAGGGCAAACAGCTAAATCTATTTATAGATGAATTTCGCACACCAGTAAGTGGAACTACTGCTGCCAAAGGACTCTTATTAGCATTAGAAAAAGTTAACGGCATAATTCACTTAGGTGGGAAAGAAAGGATTTCTCGCTATGATTTTGGAAGTTTATTAGTAGAAGTATTTCAACTCCCCACTACTGGGCTAAAAGCTTGTCGTCAACAAGATGTAAAAATGGCTGCACCTAGACCTAGTGATGTTTCTTTGGATAGTTCTAAAGCTTTTGCATTGGGGTATGCGCCGCTATCATTGCGGGAAGAATTAGAAAAATTAGTCATTAGTCATTAGTCATTAGTCATTAGTCAAGAGTTAGTAGTTAGTGGTTAGTGGTTGTTAACTATGCCCAATGCCCGATGCCCACTCCCTATCTCCTCTACTCCCCCATTCTCCATGTAACCGCAATAAATATGCCATTTTGGCAACTTTTCCCAATAGATACGGGTAACGTATAGATATATGCCGTCCTTTAGCGAATTGCTAAAACCTCCTCCCCCGGTAGCTAGCTACCGGGGTCTTTCATTTAAATGCGATCGCCTCCACAGTACCAGTGCTTCCAGAAAGATTTTTTGCTTGCTGAGGATTTAAACCAGCAATCGCTAGCTTTAACGTTCGATGTTTGCAAGCAGTCTCATGAGCAAGAATTAGGGCGTTGCTGAATTTGGTCATGAATTATGTTTGCATACATTTTTGTAGCTCGATGCCAAATCATTGTAGAGACGTAGCATTGCTACGTCTCTACATACCCGTGAATTGTAAATTCATAT
>NZ_JACAEU010000096.1:0-27438 GCF_013388695.1 Fischerella sp. | reverse complement strand
ATATGAATTTACAATTCACGGGTATGTAGAGACGTAGCAATGCTACGTCTCTACAATGATTTGGCATCGAGCTACAAAAATGTATGCAAACATAATTCATGACCAAATTCAGCAACGCCTTATTTTTAATTACGTTGATGCAACCTGTGCATTCCTCCCAGGAATAGTAACCAAATGACTACTACAATCCAATGGATGGTTGCGATCGCCCCATAAGTCAACAGCGTCACACCTGCAATCAGCCAATCCCGCGCTTGGGGAATGGCGACAGACGCTAACACGCGGTTGAGAATAATTGAAACAGGCGATACTTGCGTGAAAGGGATCTTTATCTGCCCGAATAACGGCGTAGGTGCTAAGGGCGCAATATCAGCGTTCCATCCCCCGACTTGATTGGTTTGCAAAAACCAAAGTTTTGCACCATGTCTTAAAAATAGCGCAGCAAGTTCATCATGTGCTTGTCGGGGCATGATGGTTCGCCAACTCGTCAATCCAGCCCAAATACTGGGATCTCGAAACGGTTGTTTACCATCACCAATTCCGACTGCAACATCTGCGTTGCTTTCCCAGTCAGCACGAACTATACCCAAAGGTAGCAATTCTTGTTCCAAGGCCGATCCCAAAGAGACTAGTTGGTGAAAGCGCCAAGTTTGGCGATCGCTGGGATGGGTGCTTAGCCACTTCTGGATCGCTTTAGAATTTAATAAGAGATAAGGGCAAAGAAGCGTCAAAAATCTCAGGCTAGTCCGGGGGATGTAGAAACCCCTGGCTCAAACTTTGCTAGCCAGGGGTATTTCATACATTTATTTGCTACTTTTATGCAATGCCTGCTAAACCTCAACCTCATCATAGTCAGGTGTATTTTTTTCTAAATTTCGCAGCGATCGCACGCTAAGCCCACCTAACCCTACCAAAAACATACACACTGCACAGATCACGTACAGCATTGCTATTCCTGCACCAGTACCAGTCCCAAATATTCCTCCTAAAATACCTACAAGGCTACCCCCTTCACGAAACGCAGGTACAAACACATTATCTGCTAAGGGCCCTGCAATCAAAACTGCTACTGCTGAAGCTAATTGTAAAAGTAGCGATCGCGCTGCAAAAACTCGTCCTTGTACATTAGGAGCAACCTTTGCTAACCAAATCGCATTATCCGAACTACCACTGACAGTAAAACTCAATGAACACAAAAATTGTGGAGGAATCCACACCCACATAGTTCGACCCAAACCAAATACTATTTTAGTTAAACCAACACCTATTATTCCCAGGAAAACGCCTTTAATTTTGTTTTTAAAACCTCCCCATTTATTAATAATTAATGCTCCCATTACACCGCCAAATCCTGCTGCTATGATTAAGTTACCCAGCACTAAAGTATTGTTACCTGTGCGTGAGAGAATCATCGGAACGTACAATGAATCTCCGAGATCGTGGGCAAAGAAAAATAATAAATTCGCTAATAACAGATTGAGGAGACTTTTTTGAGCGCTCAAGTAACGTAAACCATACCTCAAATCTTGCCAAAAAGTATCTTGCTTTTGGTTTTCTTCGGTTTGCAGTATTTGGGGAATCTGAACTAAAAAAATAGTAAAAATTGCGACTAAAAAAGTGGAAATATCAATTAACAAAATACCAAATAAACCTATTACTTTATAGAGATATCCTGCCAAAGCGGGAGCAATAATAATCGCACTATGATGTGACAAAAAATCGAGACTGCTGGCGCGGGTGTAGTGCTGTTTGGGAATCATTAATGATATTGATGCTGAGTATGCAAGATACTGAAATTGGCTGAAAGTGCCTACAAACGCGGCTGCTACATAAAAATGCCAAATTTGTAAGTATTTGTTGATATATAAAAATAGGAGAACAATTGTTGTCAAGACAGCAACTGTGTCACCTAGCATCATCAATAATTTCCGGTTAAAACGGTCTACAATTACACCGCTAATCGGGGTAATCAGAATGCTGGGAAGCAAGCCAAAGAAACCTACCAAAGCGAGAGTAGTTGCTTTGCCTGTAACTTCCCATGCCCAAATTTCCAGAGCAATGGTAGTCATTTGGCTGCCAATGTCAGAAACTAGTTGACCAAGCCAGATGATGAGGAAATTTCGCAGGCTGGTAGGAGTTGGTTGTTGTGACATTATTTAATGTTTATCTGTGGTCGAGGAATTAAATCTCTGTATACTGTAATTTCCAACAAACTTCGTTGATAATGGCTACTTACTTACAAGTGGAATTTGCGCGAAAATAGCAGACTGTAAAAGTTCAGGAAGTCGTTTCCAAGCTACACTGCCTTTACGACTTTTGATATACAATTGCATGAATTCAAGTAACGCTGTTGGGCTTTCTTCTGGAGGAAGATTAACGAACAAATAGGTAGGTTTATCGTGACTTGATACAGCTACAACACAGCCTTGACTACATGCCCAGAGGCATTTAACAGGTTTAATTTCAAGTTCGTCAGAGATAAATTTTTCGCCGCATAAACTGTTGAGTTTGTCAAGTAAAATAGAGCCGTCGGCGGGTTGATTTTTTGGCCGTTCTTCGGAGGAGCGGTGGCAGGATTTGCAGACAAAGAGGGTGGGTTTGGGTATAGAGTTAAGGCGTGTTGACGAGGTATTTGTAGAGCTTATCCATGACTCGATCAACACCAATAGTTTCTTCAGCATTTCAATTTACTTTGTATAGTTGGTTATTCTACACAGCTTTCAGTTTTGACCAAATAATCTTCTTTTTTACGATACCATCAAATCACGCTCTCTGTTACAATGAGGATCGTTGAAGACAGAACCACAAACGCATAAAGAACTTTTGTAGGAAGATTAACGGCAAGATTTGCAGACTGGTGAAAGTTAGCTATTGTGAAATTATGCGTATTTTTTCAGGAGAATAGAAATTTCATAAGCTTTCTAGCAGATATTTAGGAAGATCGTCTAATAATTTATTTACTCCCAAAGGGCCATAGACCCACCATAAATTTGGATCTACTATATACGCTCGCTTATTTTTGACTGCTTTTAGTGAAGATAAAATGCCATTCCAATGAGATAATAACTTTTCTTTGTCGCTATTTAAACTCACAAAAAATAGAATATCGGCATCATATCTATTAATAACTTCTATATTAAATAAGGCAGAATCATCAGGATTTAGAGGTCTATGCGGCATGTCTAAACCTAGATCGCTAAAAATCTGAAAATATATTATGTCGCCTCTTTGCAATTCAAAAGAATTACCTCCCAAATATTCAATAATAGAAACTTTAGCCTTCTCTAGATTATTATCCGCTAATATATTCTGTAATTCTTTAATTCGCTCTTGATATTGAAGGAGAATTTTTTCTGCTTTTTCTTCCCGACCTACTAGTTGAGCAATGAATCGAAGGTTGTCCTTAAAAGAATGTCTGACTCTGTTAAAATCTATAGGTACTGTGGGAGCAATTTGTGATAACAGTTTGTAATTGTTACTATCAAAGGGATCGTCGAATGACAAAATTAAATCCGGTTTGAGCCTAAGAATTTTCTCTAGAGAAGGTTGACCTCCATTCCCAACTATCTCAATTCCTGCAAGCTCATCAGCAGATAAACCACGAAAATTTACATTTACTTGTTTGGCAAAGGTTACTGTACCCACTGGTTTGATACCAAGAGCCAATAAGGGATCTACTATCCAGGCGTCCTCTAATGCAATAATACGCTGTGGTTTGTAGGGAACACAGGTTTCACCTAATTTGTGTTGAATTACTCGACACTCAGAAGTGGCTAATTGTTTTTTTGAAATATCAGATTTTTGGGTAACTGGACTGTAGCAAGCTGTAATTAAAAGGAAGGAAAAAGCCATTAAAAGAAATGGCTTTATCAATCGATGCATTGGGTTTCTCATCACTGAGTTTTGAGGTAGTTCACAAAATTACACTGTGTTGTAGCACATTATTCAGGCAGATTATTCAATCGACGATCAACCACAAAGCCAGTTAAAACTCCCAACTGATAGAACCAATGATTGTAAAGGGTTCGGTTCTTTGAACATATGTGCTGCTGTAGGCAAATGCGGCAGCGTCTATATCAAATACATTACGCATATTAATCGCCGCCTTCAAACCATCTCTCTGGTAGTAAAGCGCCGCATCGGTACGGAAGTAATCGTCTAGTTCAAACGAATTATCCAAATCTCCTTGGCGCGCACCCACATAAAACAGCCCCAAACCAAATCCCAAACCTTTCAAATCGCCATTCTGAATCTCATAGGTTGTCCAGAGACTGGCTTGATTTTCTGGTACGTTTGGCAATCGATTGCCAACCGGAAAAGTTTCATCTTCAGTGACTTCTGCATTGGTATAGGCGTAGGCAGCAGTCACCTTCCATCCAGGCAAAATCTCACCTGTAACATCTAACTCAATTCCTCGACTCCGTTGCTCCCCGGTTTGAATGGAACGTACAGGGTTAGCTGGATCGTCTGTGACAACGGTTGTGAGAACGTTTGTCTTGGTGAGTTGGTAGGCTGCTAACGTTGCTGAAAGCCTGCCGTCTAGAAAGTCGGTTTTAACGCCGACTTCATATTGAGTTCCCCTCGTTGGGTCAAATCTGACATCCGGATCTACGTTATCAAATCCAGAGACAGAGGCAAATGATCGAGTGTAGCTAGCATAGAGAGAAACCTCTTTGCTGGGCTGATACACTAAGCCAACACGGGGACTGAATGCCTCATCATTCTGTGTCGGAAAGACAACTACGTCTCCGCCTGTATTGACATCTGCTTCAAAATCAGTTGAAAGCCAATCATAGCGACCGCCGAGCAGGAATTTCAGATTATCAGTGAAAGCGATCTGATCCTGGAGATAAACACCGTAGGATCGCCTCACGAAATCAAAGTCAGAGAATGTATTACGTGTTGAAAATGTGGGTCTTGAGATATCGTAATCTGGATCGCGGATATCTAGAGGAGGCAGATCTGTATCGGCACTGATGCGATCGCCAACATTGCTAAAGTAGTTGAAATCAAAACCCGCTAAGACTTGATGTAAAATCGATCCGGTATTAAACTTCCCAAGCAAGTCGATCTGTCCAAAATAGTTGTTTCTGTGATACTCAGCTCTGAAAACATCGAATCCTTCCAAAAAGCGGTCGTCTGTTAGTGTAAAACCCGTAGCTCCATCCTCTTCAAAACGAGTAAGACTTATAGCAACATTATTCCGAAGCTTCCAGTTATCACTAAACTCGTGGTTTAGGATGTAGCCAAATTTTTGAGAGGTGGCATCGACCGACTGTAAACTAGGATAGTAAGTGGCAAAGTCCCGGGGTGTTAAACTACCATCGCTCAGAAACACAGCAGTAGAAAGACCAGCAGCAGGGTCGGCAAAAAGGTTAGTGTACTCATAGTACAGATCCAGATTTGTACGATCTCCCAACTTCAAGGTAATTGAGGGTGCGATCGTCGTCACTCTTGTGTCAGCAAAGCCTTGAAAATCGCTTGAACCTTGATAGCTAGCAATAAACCGATAAAGCACAGTTTTATCGGTATTCAAAGGCCCTGATAAATCGATGCTGGGTTGATAAAATCCATAATTTCCTGCCTCAAACCCGAGCCTGTAATAGGGTTCACTCAGGGGTTGTTTTGTGATCGTGTTAACAATCCCGCCAGGTTCCCCAGCTCCAAACAAAACTGAGCCGGGCCCTTTGAGAACTTCCACTCGCTCGATCGTCCCAATGGGTGACAGGGTGTAGAAATCACCATCTGGAACGCCATTTCGGAAATTGACAACGCCTGAACTCGCCTGGTCAAATCCTCTGATGATTTTGAATATAAGCGGCGCACCACCATAGATTGTAGAACCAGAAGCTACGCCACTGACTGTTTCCAGCGCCTCATTTACAGTTCTGACGTTGCGGTCTTCTAGAACCTGTTGCGGCACGACCTGAATCGATTGGGGGATGTCGCGTATCGGTGTGTCGGTTCTGGTGGCAGTTGACGCATCTGGTACGTTATACGCATCTTGCTCTCCCGTTACCACCAACTCAATTGGCTCATCTTCCTGCGCTGCTTCTGTTGGCGGTGTCTCACTTGGCTCTTCTTCGGCTTGCGGTGTTTGGGGTTGCTGCGGTGGTGGTTGTGTCGCCGTTGCCGTAGAAGTTATACCGAAAACCAGACCTGCATTATCATCAAATAACTCTACCGCGGGCAAAGCTTTCTCACCCACCACTGTTACTCGGACAGTATTCGCATCAACATTTGTCACTACGATCTCAGTGATTCCCGGAATTGGTTTCTCCGAACGAAACGTAAAAGCTTCACCCGACGGTAAACGCAATTGCCCGCCAGATACATCTGCAATAAAATTATTACCCGTACTGCGATTTGTGACTGGCAGTTGTTCCCCAAGAGTCGTCTCTAAAATTACCTCCACACCTTTGTCTGTGGGAATTGCTTTAACTCCCGTAATTGGTACAACTTGATCCCCACTTGTTTGTTCTGGATTAGGGGGGTTGGTCGGTGTTGGTGCCTGTACGAGTTTTTGAGCGCTAGTAGCGGGAATTTCGATTTCGCTCAGTTGGGTAATGTTTTTACTGGCTTCATCCGACTTTACTCTTTGCGGTGAACTTGCACTTTGAGACTGTTTGAGTCGGGGTTTCCTGGAACGAAGGAGATTAACAGGAGATTTGGCGATCGCAAATTCTTTATCTTTAGCTGCAACCTTCTCATCTAATGCAGATTTCCCTACTGTCTCGGTAGAAGGTCTGCCTTGAATATCCTCTTGTACTTCCTCACCTTTAGCAGGAATGCTTATAAAGATAGCAATAACACCTGTCAGCAGCAGGCTTTGAAAAAATTTATCTAACTTCATTACTTATCCGCTTACACTCAATCACACTACTTGGTTGTACCTAAAGACACAATTAACGAGAACTGAAAATAATTGTTATTTAGATTTAAGTTAGTTGAATCATATTATGAAGTGATGCAAGACACAAGATAATTAATAATTTTTTTTATTTAGTATGGGTGCCAAGCAAAAATTATTCTTAAACCAGGTATTTGCTTGACACATAATCAGAGATAGTATTTAGTAGCTAAAATTACTTTTCCAGCAAGTATTTCAAAAAGCCAAAATAGCTTCCTTAATTACGAATTTGCTCTAAATAGGACGAAATTGATGTAGCCCTATACAAAACTTAGATATCTCTCTTGAGGTACATGAAAATCAATACATCTTTTATCATCTATCTAAAGATATAAAAAAAATGCAATAAGTTAATCTAATAAGTTACTTTATTTTGATATGTATTATCTATAACTATCCTATTGCTAAAGCTACTAATTCTCGTTAGTGTAATCAAGGGTAAATAAAAATTAGTTGCAATAATCTAAATATTTATCCAAGTAAATCACTATTAATTTAGTGTTTAGCCGATCCTAGTGGTTGACTGAATTAATTAAAGGCTTAAACCTAAAGTTAAGGAAGTAAATGTACTTCTCTAGCTTCACTGACAATCATTGGTTTTGTTGACTACCAGGCTTGAGATTTTGAAATTAATAACTCTCGTAAATGAGAAATAGTGATGGTTGGAGGTATATGATGAAAGCACTCCATAGTGTACGTGTAACAAAACACAAACTTTTTAGATGTGTTCGCGTGGTTAGATAAACACTTAAACACTATTAATGCCATTTACGGTGAGATTGAACGATAAGTAAACTACATTAAGATTTGTGTAGCACATCAATAATTAAGCGTTCTCTCCGTGAGTCGAAGAATTTAGGTATTTGCCAAAAATGGAGAACGTAGTCATTCATAGTCATTCAAACTGAAATTTTGTACGGAGATTAAGGATTTGCTCTTTGTTTTTCTCTTGTCCAAGTGAGAAGAAGGGCAGCAGTGCAGTAGTGCATCAGGGTTGTATTGAAACTGTTGAAAATAAAAATGAGTAAATTTTCTCATAGCTTCATTGAACCTTTTGGTAACTGTTCTACATTTGTTGAACTCTTGCGTTTAAGAAGCTCTACCCAGCCTCATAGAGATGCTTTTATCTTCTTGCTGGATGGGGAAACAGAACGAGCTACACTAACCTATCAAGAACTAGATAAGCGTTCCCGTAAAATTGCTGCTCAATTACAGGCTAATGGTTTATCTGGAGAACGAGCCTTACTACTTTATCCAGCAGGACTTGATTTTTTAATTGCTTTTTTCGGTTGCTTATATGCGGGAGTTGTGGCTGTAACTGCATATCCCCCTCGAAACGAGCGCAACACACCAAGAATAAAGGCTATTTCCACAGATGCACAAGCAGCCATAGCTCTCACCACAACAGAACTCCTGCCTACAGTGCGAGCTTTAATGACAGAAAAGACTGACCTAGAATCCTTACAGTGGCTGACTACCGATAATCTTGCAGAGGGAATAGAAGATACTTGGCAAGAACCTTCTATTCATCAAGATACCTTAGCTTTTCTGCAATACACCTCCGGTTCTACAGGAACGCCTAAAGGTGTAATGATTAGTCATGGAAACCTACTACACAATGCTGCCACCACCTACCAATTCATGGAGCATTCAGCTGAGAGTAAGTTTATCTCATGGTTGCCGACTTACCATGATATGGGTTTGATTGGTGGAATATTGCAACCTTTGTATGGAGGTTTTCCTTGCATCTTCATGCCTCCAACTTCCTTTCTCCAACGCCCTTATCGTTGGTTGCAAGCTATTTCTCACTATCAAGGTACAACTAGTGGTGCTCCCAACTTTGCATATGAGTTGTGTACTCAAAAAATTACTCAACAACAAAAAGAAACTCTTGACTTGAGTAGTTGGAGTGTCGCATTTAACGGCGCTGAACCAGTTAGGCATGAAACTTTAGAGCGGTTTGCTTTATATTTTGCAGACTGTGGCTTCCGTAAGGAGGCCTTCTACCCTTGTTACGGAATGGCTGAAACAACTCTGATGGTTTCTGGTGTGCACAAAGCAACAGCACCAATTATCAAAACAGTCCAGAAATCTACTTTAGAATCTCATCGGATAGTCGAATCAACTACCAAACAAGAGGATGTCTACCATTTCGTCAGTTGCGGTCGAGTCATACCAGAACAGAAGGTAGTCATTGCAAATCTAGATACGCTCAGTAGTTGTCAACCTGGGGAAGTTGGGGAAATTTGGGTATCTGGGCCGAGTGTTGGTCAAGGTTACTGGAATCGTTCTCAGGAGACAGAAGAAACCTTTCATGCTTATCTATCAGATACAGGAGAAGGGCCATTCCTGCGGACGGGAGATTTAGGTTTTTTGCAGGATGGAGAGCTTTTCATCACAGGTAGAGCTAAAGATTTAATTATTATTCGAGGTCGCAATCTTTACCCGCAGGATATAGAATTAACCGCAGAACGCAGTCATCCATCCCTGCGTTCCGGTGCTAATGCAGCATTTACAGTAGAGGTTAACAACGAAGAACGGCTGGTAGTTGTACAAGAATTGGAGTTTCGCGCTAAGCCAAATTTAGAAGAAGCGATCTCTGCAATTCGCCAAGCGGTTACTGAAGAGCATGAGGTACAAGTTTATGCTGTGGTTTTGATTAAACCAGGTAGTATTCCCAAAACTTCCAGTGGTAAGATTCAAAGACGTGCAACTCGCAGTCGGTTTGAGAAAGATGAACTAAATGTAGTTGGAAGCAGCATTCTCAAAATTAGTGATATTGCAAGAAAGGAAACTCGATTACAGCGTTCTGAACTTTTGGCACTTTCTCCAAGGGAATGTCAACCACTTTTAGAACCATATCTGATTGAAATCTTGGCAGGAGTACTTTCAATCGCACCAGATGATATCAATCCGGAAGAACCATTAAGCACTCTCGGACTTGATTCTTTAAAAGTATTTGAGTTGAAAAATCGGATTGAGGTTGACTTAGAAGTTGAAGTATCCGTAGCAGACTTCTTTGAAGGGATGAGTGCGCGATCGCTCGTCACCAAGATACTGGCTCAAATGACGACAGACGGATTACCGTCAGTATCTCTTATCCAACAACAGAGAGATACATCTATGCATCCTCTATCTTTTGCTCAGCAAGGATTGTGGTTTATCAATCAGCTAACTCCCGATACTCCTACATATAATATTCCTATAGTTATTAGCCTCAAAGGCTGTGTTAACTTAGCAGTCTTAGAAGATAGTCTTAACGAAATTATTAGACGACACGAAGTATTACGAACAAGCTTTACAGTGGTAGATGGACAACCCGTTCAAGTTATCAATCAAGCTGTACCCTTAACTTTGGCGATTGAAGATTTACGTTCGCTTAAGACAAGCGAACGCAATAGCGCAGCAAAACGTTTGGCTACAGAATTAGCACAGCAGCCTTTTGACTTATCTGCTCAATCGCTTTTACGTGCTAAAATTTTACAATTAAATGACAAAAACTATCATTTAATTATCACCTTACATCATATAATTGCAGATGGTTGGTCTATCGGTGTTCTGATCAAAGAACTAGCTGCACTATATGAAGCATTCTCCACAGGCAAACTCTCACCACTTTCTGAATTACCTATTCAGTATAGAGATTTTGTCAATTGGCAACGAAAATGGATTAATTGCGAACGCATTCAACCGTTATTGACTTATTGGCAACAAAAATTGCAGGGTGAACTGACTGTATTGAATCTGCCTACTGACCGGACGCGATCGCCACTGCAAACCTTCAAAGGCGCTCAAGCGAAATTAGTTCTTTCCCGTACCCTGAAAAAAGAACTGAAGAATTTGAGCCGTCAGCAGGGAGTAACTCTGTTTATGACCTTGCTTACAGCCTTCAAAATCTTGCTGTATCGCTACACAGGTCAGACTGATATTTTAGTTGGTTCGCCAATTGCCAATCGTAACAGAGCAGAAATAGAGTCATTAATAGGATTTTTTGTCAATGTCTTAGTATTGCGTACAGACTTATCTGACGACCTGAGTTTTCAGGATTTGTTAGCGCGGGTGAAATCAACTGCTTTAGAAGCTTACGTTCATCAAGACTTACCTTTTGAAAAGTTAGTAGAAGAACTACAACCAAGCAGAGACTTGAGCTACAATCCACTATTTCAGGTGATGTTCGTTCTCCAGAATGTGCCCAAACCCAATCTAAGTCTATCGGATGTATCAATGACTTATGAGGAAGGTTACAACGGCAGATCTAAATTTGATTTGACATTGTTCATGGAGGATTCCGAGCAAGGGTTAGTTGCGACTTGCGAGTACAACACAGATTTATTTGATGCGGATACCATTACCCGGATACTGAGACATTACCAGACTTTACTGTCAAGCATCGTTAGCAATCCTGAACAATGTATTTCACAATTGCAACTATTAACGCCACCTGAAGTCCAGCAGTTACTAGTTGAGTGGAATGATACTAAGACAGACTATCCACAAGATAAATGCATTCATCAACTGTTTGAAGCACAGGTAGAGAAAACGCCGTCTGACATTGCTGTTATCTTTGTAGACGCGCATAGCGCGGCTTCTCGCAGAGTAAAGCAACAAATAACTTACCGAGAGTTAAACAATCGAGCAAATCAGCTAGCACGTTACTTGCAGCAGCTAGGCGTGAAGCCAGATGTTATGGTTGGTATCTGTATGGAGCGCTCTATTGAAATGGTAGTAGGATTACTAGCCATTATGAAGGCAGGGGGTGCTTATATGCCCCTAGATCCAGCCTATCCAAAAGAACGCTTAGCTTTTACCTTGGCAGATTCTCAGGTGTCGGTATTGTTAGCACATGCTCATTTAGTTAATGACTTGCCACCACATTCGGCACAACTAGTATGTATCGACACCGACAGTACAGCATTTGCTGATTACAGCCCAGAAAATCTAGTCTGTAATGCCAGATCAGAAAATTTAGCATATGTAATTTATACATCTGGGTCTACGGGAAAACCTAAAGGAGTACAAATTCCCCACAGCGCTGTGGTTAACTTCTTAAGTACCATGCGTCAAATTCCAGGACTAGCGAAGGAAGATATTCTCCTATCTGTCACCACGTTATCTTTTGACATTGCAGCACTAGAATTGTATCTGCCACTGATTGTTGGCGCTCGTTTAGTATTAGTCAATCGAGAGGTTGTCACCGATGGCATCCAGTTGTTAAAACAGTTAGTCTCCAATGGTGTCACAGTTATGCAAGCCACCCCTGCTACTTGGAGAATGCTGGTAGCTGCTGGGTGGCAGAGCAAGAATACCATGAAAATTCTTTGTGGTGGTGAAGCCCTCGACTCTTCACTTGCCTATCAGTTACTAGAACGAGGTCAAGAAGTTTGGAACTTATATGGCCCTACAGAAACCACTATTTGGTCGGCAGTACAAAAGGTAAACTCTCAAGAGCAACAGCAGGGTGTTAGTTCTATTGGTCGTCCCATTGCCAACACCCAATTCTATATCTTAGATCCACATCAGCAATTAGTTCCTGTCGGAGTTCCAGGTGAATTGCATATTGGTGGCGTTGGGCTGGCGCGAGGTTATTGGAATAGACCTGAGTTAACTGGAGAAAAGTTTATTCCTAGTCCTTTTGAATCAGGAAAACGCCTTTATAAAACTGGAGACTTAGCACGTTACCTAGCAGATGGCAAGATTGAATTTTTGGGCAGAATTGACCATCAAGTAAAAATTCGCGGTTTCCGTATTGAACTAGGAGAAATTGAAGCTTTATTAGAGCAACACCCACAGGTACGAGAAACGGTAGTAGTAGCTAGGGAAGATATACCAAATGACTGTCGTCTAGTTGCATATCTAGTTACTCATGGGAACGCTACCCCTTCTGTAAATGAACTACGGGGATTTCTCAAAGAAAAACTGCCCGAATATATGCTTCCTTCTGCCTTTGTCGGGTTAGATGCTTTACCTTTGACACCCAACGGCAAAGTAGATCGACGTGCATTAAAAGCACCTGAAAATCTGCGTCCAGAGTTAACAGCATCTTTTCAGCCACCCCAGTCTGAAATGGAACAGCAGATTGCAAAGTTTTGGCAAGAAGTACTGCATTTAGATAAAGTAGGTATTCATGATAATTTCTTTGACCTTGGTGGACATTCACTACTGATACTGCAAGTAAATAACAAACTGCGTGCAATTTTGCAGCAAGATATATCAGTAGTGACGATGTTTCAAAATCCAACTATTTACTCCTTAGCGGAATATTTAAGTAAACAAACAAAAGAAAAATCTATTTTTGAACCGATGCGCGATTCTCCTTTGGAGAGGCTGCGCCAACGCGTGCAAAAGCAGATAGAAGCGCGTCAGCAACAAAAACAATTACTGATCAGGAAATCAAGAAATAATTCTCGCTGATGGTGAGTGAAAATTTTGGAGTTTGTAAACAATGCTTACTAGCATTTCTCGTCCTTGGCAATTATTAGTACTTTCTGCTCATACTGACTCAGCACTAAAAACTGCGACTGTAAACCTTGCAGATTACTTGAGACAGCATCGTGACTTTAACCTTGCGGATGTGGCTCATACATTGCAACGCGAACAACAGGCTTTTAAGCATCGGCGGATGGTTGTTTGTCGGGATATAGAAGATGCGATCGCTGCACTTGAAGATCCAAGACGCTTCCTTACCAACATCCAAGAAACAAAAGAACGTCCTGTAGCCTTTATGTTTCCTGGACTTGGTACTCATTATGTCAACATGGCTTGGGAACTTTACCAAGTTGAACCCGTATTTCGGGATCGAGTTGACTACTGTTGTGAATTTCTTAAACTCCTTCTCGATCGAGATTTGCGAGATGTAATCTATCCACACAGAGGTTCTCAACAAGACCAACAATTGCCTCAAGAAAATTCTCAAGGTTTGGATTTGCGAAAAATGTTAGGTCGCAGCCAGACACAAACCGATGCAAAGATAGTAGCTGCAACATCTTTACTCAATCAAACTCACCTCGCTCAACCAGCCATTTTTGTCATTGAATATGCCTTAGCACAGTTATTGATATCCTGGGGAATTGGTCCTGTGGCAATGATTGGCTACAGCATTGGTGAATATGTAGCAGCGACTTTGGCAGGGGTTTTATCCCTAGAAGAGGGTTTAACACTGATTGCTGCAAGAGCGCAGATGATTCAAAAGTTGCCAGGTGGAGCAATGCTTGCAGTTCCACTTTCGCAAACAGAGATATCTCCCCTACTCAATGACAAACTCTCACTCTCTGCGGTTAACGGGCCATCCATGCGTGTAATCGCAGGTGAAACCAATGCTATAGAAGCTTTGGAACAACAGTTAACTAAAAAAGGTTTAGCTTGTCGCCGTCTGGAAACTTCTCATGCTTTTCACTCTCATATGATGGAAGGTGCTACCTCTGACTTACGTGAGTTGGTAAAAACATTTAACCTCCAACCACCAAAAATTCCTTATATATCTAACGTCACAGGAACTTGGATAACAGCAGCATCAGCCACAAATCCCGATTATTGGGTTAAGCATCTGTGTCAACCCGTGTTGTTTGCTCCGGGTATGCAAGAGTTGTGGAAAAAACTGTATCCAATTTTGTTGGAAGTAGGCCCTGGACAGACTCTAGGTAGCTTTGCACTTCAATGTATAGAAAATAATCCAGCAGTCAGTCAGATTATCTTACCCTCTCTCAGATATTCCTACGATAAAAAACCAGACTTAGCATTCTTACTAAAAACATTGGGTAGGCTTTGGTTAGCAGGAGTGCAAATAGATTGGGCGAGATTTTATGCTCACGAGCGTCCTCATCCTATTCCTTTACCTGCGTATCTTTTTTAATGCAAATACTACCGCATTAATTACTAAGACTTACACAAAATGTGGGAGCTTCCCAAATGTTTGATTTAATTTTTAAACACAGAGGAGCCCAGAGATTTTATTAGAGCATTTGTCTTATTTTTTTCAAAAAGTGGATACTCCACGCAAAATCTCTCTAAAAGCCTCTTCTCTTTGTGTCCTTTGCGTCTTTGCGGTTCGTTTAAGTCCAAATATCCAAGTAGAAATGAGTTGAAACTATGAACATTCAAACAGTAGGCATTGTTGGTGCAGGGGTAATGGGAATAGGGGTTGCACAAAACCTTGCTCAAACAGGTCATCAAGTTATTCTAGTAGATATTTCTGAAGATATTCTGGATAAAGCTAAACAGGAAATCAGAAATAATATCCGCTTTCAGGCTTTTTTCAAAAAAAGCGATCGCCCAGAAACTCCAGATGGTATCATCGAAAAAATAGAGTTTTCTACAAACTATAAAATTTTAGAAAATGCAGATTTTATAGTAGAAAACGTCACAGAAAAATGGGATATTAAAAGAGAGGTATATCCCCGATTAGATTCTATCTGTCCAGCAGATTGCGTATTCGCTGCTAACACATCAGCAATTCCCATTACCCGCATTGCTTCAGTTACCAAACGTGCTGATAAAGTTGTTGGTATCCACTTTATGAATCCTGTACCAATGAAACCGATGGTGGAGATGATTCGTGGGTATCATACCTCTGACGCAACAATTGAGATAGCAAAAAAAATGCTAGCTCAGATGGGTAAAGAATGCATCATTGTCAATGATTCACCTGGTTTTGTTTCCAACCGCGTGTTGATGTTAACTATTAACGAAGCTGTTTTTCTGTTACAAGATCAAGTTGCTACAGCAGAAGATGTAGACAAAATATTTAAAGGCTGTTTCGGTCACAAAATGGGCCCTTTAGAAACAGCAGATTTGATTGGGCTAGACACCATTTTATTTTCTATCGAAGTCTTGTACGAAAACTTTAACGATAGTAAGTACAGACCATGCCCCTTACTCAAAAAAATGGTGGATGCAGGATTGCATGGTAGAAAAAGTGGTAAAGGATTTTACGTATATCAATAAATAGGAATAATCAAGACTAATGAACGAAATTCAAGCTAAAATCAAAACTTTCCTTGACAAATTTTTCGGCAATCATGATTTACAACCAGATGAAGACATTTTTGCTCTAGGTTTTGTCAATTCTATGTTTGCTATGCAACTTGTTTTGTTTGTAGAGCAAGAGTTTCAAATTGCCATTGAAAACGAGGACTTAGAATTTGAAAATTTCCGCACCATCAACTCTATCGCCAATTTAATTGCACGTAAAACTGCTATTCTTGTGCAGTAATAAAATATAAATTGCCATTTTCTGTGGCAGAAATGGTATTATGAAACTAGAACTATCTGCTCAACAAAAAAACGCTCAAGCTGAATTTAGAGCTTTTGTTAATCAAGAAATATGTCCTCATGCTGGAGAATGGGATAGGAAAGAATTTACTCCACCAAAATTAATTAACAAAATAGCTGAACGTGGTTTTCTTGGTGCCATATTACCCCAAGAATATGGTGGTAAAGGAATGGACATGATTACCTATGGCATACTCAACGAAGAAATTGGACGGGGATGTTCTTCTGTGCGGAGTTTGCTAACAGTTCACAACATGGTTGTTCATGCTTTGTGTAAATGGGGTAATAAGTCTCAAAAAGAGTATTGGCTTCCCAAATTTGCATCTGGAGAAATCATCGCTGCTTTTGCATTAAGCGAACCGAATGTAGGTAGCGATGCCAAAAGTGTAGAAACAACAGCAACGCTTGCTGGTGATGCCTATGTCTTAAATGGGCAAAAGAAATGGATTACCTATGGACAAATAGCAGATGTATTTTTGGTCTTTGCTAAATGTGAGGGAAAAGCAGGTGCTTTTTTAGTTGAAAAAAATAGCCCAGGACTGTCAGTCAAACCAATGTCTGGTATTTTAGGTGTTAGGGCTTCAATGTCAGCAGAATTGCAGTTTGATAACTGTCACGTTTCTTTAGAAAATTTAGTAGGTAAATTAGGATTTGGATTTTCCTACATTGCTTCTTCTGCACTTGATTATGGTCGATATAGCGTAGCATCAGGTTGTGTAGGTATTGCTCAAGCATGTTTGGAAGCTTGTATTAAGTATACAAACGAGCGAAAACAGTTTGGTGTTTATCTTAAAGAACATCAATTAATTCGCCAAAAGATTACTCAGATGATAACTAACACCAAAGCAGCAAGATTGTTGTGTTATCAAGCTGGTTATCTCAAAGAGATTAACGATCCAAACTCGATTATAGAGACTTCTATTGCGAAGTACTTTGCATCCACAGCAGCTACCAAAATAGCAAATGATGCCGTACAAATACATGGTGGCAATGGTTGTAGTAGTGAGTACCCAGTTGAAAGGTATTTGCGAGATTCTAAAATTATGGAAATCATTGAAGGTAGTACTCAAATTCAAGAAATTACTATTGCAGAGTCAGGTTATCAAGATTATCTTTTTTCAAGTTTACCTACTGGCTTGGAAAAGAAATTAGCAGAAAGGATTTAAGATATGGTTAGCACTAAAGAACAAAATGTAAATAGCAAACAAAAAGATAAAAAGTTTATTAAATGTGTCGTTTGGGATTTAGATAATACTTTATGGCACGGAGTTCTGCTAGAAGATGAGAAAGTTTCTCTACGAGAAAATATAGTAAATCTTATTCAGACTTTAGATAGTCGTGGTATCCTACAATCCATAGCTAGTAAGAACGAACGTGCTACGGCAATAGCCAAACTAGAAGAATTTGGTTTAAAAGAGTATTTTTTATATCCCCAAATTAATTGGAGTTCTAAAGCTTCTTCCCTCAAAGAAATTGCTAGGTTATTGAATATTGGTCTGGATGCGATCGCTTTTGTTGATGACCAATTATTTGAACTAGAAGAAGTAAAATTTACTCTGCCAGAAATTCTCTGTATAAACGCAGATGCAATAGCAGAAATTTTAGATATGCCTGTCATGAATCCTCGTTTTGTTACGGAAGATTCACGAATTAGAAGATTGATGTATATTAGTGATATAGAGCGTCAAAATGCAGAAAAAGAATTTGTTGGCACAGCAGACGAATTCTTAGCTACTCTGAATATGAATTTCACAATATCCTCTGCAAAAGAAGAAGACTTGCAGCGTGCAGAAGAATTAACATTACGAACTAACCAATTGAATACAACTGGTTATACCTACTCCTATGACGAACTCAATCATTTTCGGCAATCAGAAAACCATAA
Source organism: Fischerella sp. (assembly GCF_013388695.1). Taxonomy (NCBI): domain Bacteria; kingdom Bacillati; phylum Cyanobacteriota; class Cyanophyceae; order Nostocales; family Hapalosiphonaceae; genus Fischerella; species Fischerella sp. Next base: position 9,376 of record NZ_JACAEU010000096.1, on the reverse strand, counting down.
ACTGCTAATTGCCAGTCTGGAAGATAAGTATGGCAGCTACGGAAAAATAGGTTTAGTTCTGATCGAATGCCAAGCAGAAATATGGACAATCAAGCTTTTACTGATGTCCTGTCGCGTCATGTCGAGGGGAGTCGGGACAATTATGTTAAATCATGTCATGAGTCTGGCTCAAAGCAATAATGTCCGTCTTTTGGCAGAGTTTATACCAAATGACCGCAACAGAATGATGTATATATCTTATAAATTTGCAGGTTTTAAAGAAATTGATAAGAATGGCGATTCAGTTATTTTGGAAAATGATTTAACTCGAATTCAAGATGTGCCTTCATATGTCACATTTCAAGTAATTGATTAATTGGCTAGATGAAATTTTAAATTTTTAATATTGGTAAGGATAGAGTCACAACTTTGAAGTGGTTAAATTATATGAATAAAAAAGATGATAATGAAAAAACTTATGAATTAATGGAAGGAATTGCTATTATTGGGATGGCAGGGCGTTTTCCAGGAGCCATCAGCATAGAATCTTTTTGGAAAAACTTACAAGATGGCGTGGAGTCATTATCCTTATTTACAGATGAAGAGTTAATAGCTGCTGGTGTATCTCCGGCGTTGGTAAATGATAGCAATTATGTCAAAGTTGGTGGTGTTTTAGAAAATATTGATTTATTTGATGCTGCATTCTTTGACCTTAATCCAAAAGAAGTTGAAGTAATAGATCCTCAACATCGCCTGTTTTTGGAATGCGCTTGGTCAGCATTGGAGAATGCTGGTTACGATTCAAGTAAATGTGAAAGCAGAATTGGTGTTTATGCTGGTGCTAGCTTAAATAATTATTTATCTTTTGATTTGAGTAATGACCAATTAGGGTCAGCGCAATCATACCAAAAGTTGATTGGAAATGATAAAGGGTTTCTCTCTACCCGTGTTTCTTATAAATTAAATCTGACTGGGCCAAGTATTACAGTTCAAACAGCTTGTTCTACATCATTAGTTGCTACTATCCTCGCGTACCAAAGTTTGCAGAATTATCAATGTGATATGGCATTGGCGGGAGGAGTTTCCATCCGATTGCCACAAAAAACTGGTTATTTTTATGAACCAGGAGGGCCACTATCACCTGATGGTCATTGTTATGCTTTTGATGCCAAAGCGCAGGGAACAACTATTGGTAACGGTGTAGGAGTTGTTGTTCTCAAGCGAGTCAAAGATGCGATCGCCGACGGTGACTGTATTTATGCAGTCATCAAAGGTGCTGCAATTAACAACGACGGTTCCATGAAAGTCGGCTACACAGCGCCTAGCGTGGATGGTCAAGCAGAAGCGATCGCCGAAGCGGTAATGCTAGCAGAAGTAGAACCAGAGACAATCAGCTATATTGAAGCTCATGGTAGCGGCACAGCTTTGGGCGATCCGATTGAAATTGCCGCGCTGACCAAAGTTTTTCGTGCCAGTACTGAGAAAAAGAATTTCTGTGCCATTGGTTCAGTCAAAACCAATATTGGTCATTTAGATGCAGCAGCTGGAGTTGCAGGATTAATCAAGACTGCTTTAGCTCTAAAACATCAGTTAATTCCACCAAGCTTAAACTTTGAGCAACCCAATCCTCAAATTGATTTTGCTAATAGTCCTTTTTATGTCAACACAAAGCTAACCCAATGGAAAACAGGCTCGACTCCACGCCGCGCTGGTGTTAGCTCTTTAGGAATGGGGGGAACAAATGCCCATATGGTTCTCGAAGAAGCCCCAACACTTCCAGCTTCTAGTCCTTCCCGTCCTTGGCAATTGTTAGTACTCTCTGCCAAAACCGAGTCTGCGCTAGAAACTGCTACACAAAATCTGAGCCAACATCTAATGCTACATCCCGATCTGAATCTTGCAGATGTAGCTTATACCTTGCAAGTGGGGCGCAGAGACTTTAGTCATCGACGAATATTAGTTTGCTCCGATGCCCAAGATGCAATTGATGCATTGAATCAGCAATCCTCACAACGAGTTTTAACTCAATTTCAAGAGTCAGGGACTCACTCCGTTGCTTTCATATTTCCCGGAGAAGGTGCGCTGTATGTAGACATGGGCAAAGAACTCTACGAAACTGAGCCGATGTTTCGCGAACAGGTAGATCGCTGCTGCCTAATATTAAGACCACATCTAGAGTTAGATTTGCGTTCTGTAATTTATAAAAGCGAATCTGAGCGGGAAAGCGCAGTAGAGAAACTCCAACAAACTTGCTTTGCTCAAAGCGCACTCTTCGTCATTGAGTATGCTTTGGCTCAATTGTGGATGTCATGGGGTATTTCCCCTCAAGCAATGATTGGGCATGGTATTGGAGAGTACGTCGCTGCTACTCTAGCTGAAGTTTTTTCCCTTGAAGATGCCCTTGCACTGGTAGCGAAAGAGTTTTCCACTGAGTTGTTACAAAAAATTCAACTCAATTCTCCGACAATTCCATTCATATCTAATGTTAGTGGAACTTGGATTACTCAAGCTGAAGCAATAGACCCTAACTATTGGGCACAACGGCAGGAAGCAGTACGTTTTAATGAAGGAATTAGCGAGTTAGTTAAAGACACTCAGCGAATTCTACTGGAAATTGGTTGTGGAGAGACTTGGAATACAGAAGAATTGACTGTGCTGACTTCAATACCCCATCCTCATGAGCAGCATTCAAATGTAGCATTTTTACTCAACACCTTGGGTCGGCTGTGGATGTTGGGAATCAAGATTGATTGGTCAGGTTTTTACGCCAATGAACGCCGTCATCGCCTTCCCTTACCAACCTATCCTTTTGAGCGTCAGCGTTACTGGCTTGAGTCAACAGCCTCCCAGGAATCATTAGAGCAAAATTCATCGAGTCATCCTGTTGAAAATCAGCGTTATTCTATTGAGTTAGACTCCTCATCTACCTTAGAAACAGCATGGCAGCGATCGTTAGACAAAAAACCAAATATAGCTGACTGGTTTTATATTCCAGTATGGAAACAATCCATGCCACTTGAGTTTTTCCAAGCAGAAGAACTGACAAAGCAAAAGTTGCATTGCTTGGTCTTTGTGGATAGCTATGGAGTAGGTGCCGAATTTGCCAAACGACTGGAACAGCAGGATCAAGATGTCATCACCGTGCAGATGGGTGAACAGTTTAGTAAGCTCAATGACCGGATGTATGTCATCAATCCCCAGCAACCAGACGACTATGATGTGTTGTTACAGGAACTTAAAAATCAGGATTTTAAGCCAAATGCGATCGCCCATTTTTGGAGTGTTACGCCGAATGATACTTTGCTCAACAATGAGCCAGAATTGTTAGAAGATTTGCAGTATCTTGACTTCTATAGCCTGCTGTTTTTAGCACAAGCAATAGGAAGACAAAATATTTCGGATTCCTTAAAGCTGATAGTTGTAACCAGCAATATCCATAATGTAATTGGCGATGAAAGTTTATGCCCACAGAAGGCTACGGTATTAGGGCCATGCAAGGTAATTCCCAAGGAATATCCGAACATCAATTGCAGTAGTGTTGATGTAGTGATGCATTCTGCTCAAACCCCTTTATCATCAAAACTCATAGATAACCTGGTAGCAGAATTAACATTACAACAGACTAATGAGATAGTTGCCTATCGTGGATATCACCGTTGGATTCAAACCTTTGAAGCTATCCCGTTAGATGAGCGCATTGCAGGCAAAACTAAGTTAAGAGAAGGTGGAGTTTACTTAATTACTGGTGGACTCGGAGACATTGGTTTAGTATTGGCAGAACATCTAGCAAAAACATTACAAGCTAAGTTAATACTAATCGGGCGAGGGGGACTACCTGAGCGTTCCGAGTGGGAACAATGGCTAGTAAATCATGATAGCGAAGATGCTGTCAGTCGTAAGATACAAAAAGTGCTAAGACTTGAAGAATTGGGAGCACAAGTTGAGGTCAAAAATGCCGATGTAACCAATTCCGAGCAAATGCAGGCGGTAATTGCTCAAGCATTACAGAAATTTGGTCAAATTAATGGTGTCATCCATGCGGCTGGTATTGCTGGTGGTGGTGTCATCCAACTCAAGACGCGGGATATGGCAACCAATGTATTAGCACCAAAAGTTAAAGGCACATTAGTCTTGGGAGAGATTTTAAAGAATATAAATCTAGATTTATTTGTGCTTTTTTCATCCAAAACTTCTATATTAGGTGAATTTGGGCAGGTAGATTATTGTGCAGCCAATGCCTTTCTAGATGCTTATGCTCACCGTAATAATTCCACATTTGCTCAACTCACAGTATCGATAAATTGGGATGCTTGGCAAGAAGTAGGGATGGCAGTTAAGACTGTAATGCCAAGCGAAATTAGACAAGGGCGTGGAGAAAGTCTAAAAAAAGGGATATTGCCTCAAGAAGGTGTTGATGCTTTTAATCGCATTCTGCAATGTAGGTTATCCCAAGTTGTTGTATCAACACAAGATTTCCAAGCTGTAATTGAGCAGAATAATTCTTTTCAGTATTTGGAAGAGGGATTAACGCTTTTGGAGGAAAAATTATCTTTACTAAATCCCTCTAAAGCAAATCATCCCCGCCCTAATCTAGGAAATGATTACATACCTCCCCGTAACGAAATCGAGCGAATGCTAGCCGATCTCTGGCAGCAAGTTATTGGAATTGATCGGATAGGTATCTATGACAACTTTTTTGAGTTGGGTGGAAATTCCATAACCGCGATTCAAATCGCTGCCAAAGCTAATCAAGTAGGCTTGAAATTAACAGCTCAACAGTTTTTTCAACACCAGACAATTGATGAATTAGCGGCAAACTTATCTATTATTCAAACCATCCAAGCTGAGCAAGATTTAGAAACACAAGAGTTACACCTTACACCGATTCAGCATAGGTTCCTGACGCAAAACCAGCCCGATATACATCATTGCAACCAGTCTTTGCTACTGGAAATGCAGCAAATATGCGATCCCAATTTGTTAGAGCAGGCTTTACAGCATTTGATTCAACATCATGATGCATTTCGCCTACGTTTTATCCAAACAGAATCTGGCTGGCAACAAAGTTATGCCAGTTTTCATGATACTATTGAATTGAAACGAGTAGATTTGTCGACAATACCAGAAATTGAGCGAGAACTCGCGATAGAATCACAAGCTGCGGAACTAGAGGCAAGTTTGAACCTATTTGAAGGTTCACTTGTACGGTTTGCCTTCTTTGACCTAGCGCCACAACAAACTAGCTACCTGCTAATTATCATTCATCACCTTGCAGTTGATAGTGTCTCTTGGCAAATTTTGCTAGAAGACTTGCAAACAGCTTATCAGCAAATCAGTCAGGGCAAGGCGATACATTTGCCAGATAATACTACCTCATATATGCAGTGGGTAGAATGTCTACAAGAGTATGCTGAATCTTCAGAAATGATCCCAGAACGGGACTATTGGCTCCAAGAAATGCAAAAACCATTTAGCCGCTTACCTGTTGACTATTCAACAGGTGATAATACAGCAGCTAATGCAGATATAGTATCAGTTTGTCTAAATAAACAAGAAACAAAAGCTCTACTGGAGGAGATACACAAAGCCTATAATACTCAAATCAATGATGTGTTACTCACAGCTTTGGTGCAAGCTTTTGCAAAATGGACGGGAGAACGGAAACTGCGGGTGGATATTAGAGGTAATGGTAGAGAAAAAATCTTCAAAGATATAAATCTATCCCGTACTGTTGGTTTGTTTACTACTTATTTTCCAGTGATTTTGGATACAACAGAATCTTCAGACCTAGGAGATTCACTAATCACAATAAAAGAGTATTTGCGTAGCATTCCGAACACTGGTATCGGCTATGGCATACTACAGTACTTGAGCAGCGAGCAGGAGATCCAATCGAAACTGCAAGCTTTTCCTCAGAGTGAAGTGAGTTTCAACTACTTAGGTCAATATGACCAAATGATTTCAGAGCTGTCTTTATTTTGTCTCCCCCAAAAGTCGAAAGGACTCAGCTATAGTACACCTACCAACAGAGTTTATTTGCTAGAGATTAATGGAATTGTTGTTAAAGATGAATTGCAATTTAATTTGATATACAACCAAGCAATTCATCGGCGAGAAACAATTGAAAATTTGGCAAATAATTTTCTAGAAGCATTGCGCTCGCTGATTGTTAAGTGTCAGTCTATTGAAACAGTAATGTATACACCTTCCGACTTTCCAAAAGCTAACTTGAACAAACAAAAATTGGATCAGTTCCTAGCAAGAATTAACCAAACAAGTGAGTAAAAAATAAATGAAAGCAGAAAATATTGAAGATATATACGAACTCACCCCTGTACAAAAGGGCATTCTCTTCCATTGTTTATATTCTGAACAATCTGCACTATATTTTTTCCAGCATATCTTCACTTTGCGTGGCAATCCTGATATCGATGCCTTTGAAAAGGCTTGGCAACTTGTAGTTGATAGACACACAATTTTACGTACTGGATTTTATTGGAAAGAAGCTGAAACCCCACTACAAGTTGTATACAAACAAGTAAAAGTACCCCTAAATCAGCATGACTGGCGTAATCTGGAGCCAGTTGAACAAAAAAAACAATTAGAATCTTTTATTCTCAGCGATCGCAAGCAAGGTTTTGACTTTTCCCAGCCATGTCTGATGCGTCAAACTTTAATTCGTCTTGCTGATGACTACTATCAATGTATTTGGAGCTATCACTTCATCATTATAGATGGTTGGACAGGCCCGCTAATAATCCAGGATTTTGTGCAAATTTATAAAGCACTTTCTCAGAATAAAGAAATATCTTTAGCACCTACTCGTCCTTTTAGAGACTACGTTGACTGGTTGCAGCAGCAGGACATATCTAGAGCCGAAATTTTTTGGCGACAAGCATTACAAGGTGTTAAAGCACCAACTCCTCTCACTTACATAGAAAAAATGGATCAATTGTCTACTCAGGAAGAAAGGTACGATGAAGAAAGAATTAAGCTATCATCAACAAGCACACAGGCAATACAGTCCTTGGCGATACAACATCGTCTTACCCTCGCTACCATAGTTAACGGTATCTGGGTTATTCTCCTCAACCGCTATACCAGACGCAACAACATACTATATGGCTGTACTGTTACTGGACGCCCGGTAGATTTGGAGGGAGCAGAGTCAATGGTTGGTATGTTTGTTAATACATTGCCAATCTATGTCCAGATAGATATTGAACAGCCTTTGTTGTCATGGCTACAGCATTTACAGACTCAACTGGTTGAAGCACGTGACTATGAATATACTCCATTGACGGAAATTCATGGATGGAGTGAAGTACCGCGAAACTTAACTTTATTTGAAAGTATTGTGGTGATTGAAAACTTTCCAGTCAGCCAATTTTTACAAGAATGTAAGATAAATTTAGAAATTCAATATACTGAATTGTATTACAGAAATAACTACCCTCTGAATTTAGTTGTCTACCCAAATGAAGAGTTATTAATAGCTTTCTCCTATGATTCTAGAAGATTTGATACTGATACTATTGCCGGAATACTCGAAGATATTGAAATGCTCGTGCAACAGATGATAACTAATCCTAATGTCAAAATTAAAGACTTAGCATTTTTGACACCAGAAGAGCAAGAAGTTACTTCAATGTTAGAAAAAGAAGCATTCAGTAGGTCGGCACAAATACGGTTAACTAGTTAGGAGCGTCATTTTTCCTTTGTCATTAGTAAGGGTTTCAGCAATTTTATATTACCTAACATAGTGATGTTTATTTCCGCCTACTTACTTATTTGATTGGACTTTCGCTCTGTGTAGTTAAACTGTTAACACAGCATAATGATACAGGAATTAAAACTTTTCTACCTTTAATAATTGATATGCCCACCCTGTTTCATGATGTTTTACGATCAGAAACTCTTCTAATGAGTAAGTGAATACCAAATCCCATTGACATAATCATATTTACAACTTAACAATTACTTGGCGACAAGGAGAAAAAATGGGTATGCATTTACGCACAAATAAATTATTTTCTAAAAAGATTTATTGGATAAATAAATTATCAGGAGAACTGCCAGAAACAAATCTGATTCTGGACTATATAAGACCTTCAGTTTATAGTACTAAAAATAAGTCTCTTAGCTTTGATTTATCGCATGATTTATCTCAAGCAATCATTAAGCTAGCTAAAGGTTCTTACTTTTCAATTTACTTGATACTTGTATCTGCATTGAATATACTGCTGCAAAAATACACTCAAAACAATGATGTTATTGTCGGAATACCGATATATGAAAAAATTGGTACCAATGATTTAAATAGCAAAGTTATTCCCCTGCGTACTCAGGTAATATCTCAACTTACATTCAAAGATTTTTTGTTTCAAGTTCAAGATTCAGTTATCGGTGCTTATAGTCATCAAAACTATCATTTTGATGAATTAATTCAGTTATTAGAAATACCAACAAGTCCGAATCGTTGTCCATTGTTTGATATCATAGTTTTATTAGAAAACATTCATAACAAAAACAATTTAAATAATCTCAATAATGACATCACGTTTTCTTTTTTAATTAACAGTGAAATTATTAGTGCTAATATAGAGTACAATGAACAACTTTTTAAAGATGAAAATATCAACTTTATAAGTAAATATTATACTAATGTTCTTGAAAGTATTATCAACAATGTTGATACTAAAATATCAGATATTGTTTTCTTGAAAGACTCCGATAAATACCAGTTGCTAAAACAATATAATAATAACATTAAAGAGTATCCAGTTGAGCAAACAATCAATCAATTATTTGAACAGCAAGTATCTAAGACTCCAAGCAATATAGCTGTAGTTCATAAAGAAGCTCAACTCACATATAAAGAGTTAAACGAAAAAGCTAATCAACTAGCTGGATTATTGAAAAAATTAGGAGTTTGCAAAGGAGAGTTTGTAGGTATTTTTAAAGACCGCGATATCAATTTCCTTGTTGCTATCCTTGCGATCTACAAGGCAGGTGGTGCATATGTACCCATTGATAGTACTTACCCACCAAATCGAATTGAATATATGTTATCTAATAGTGAAGTGAGATGTCTATTAACAGATTTTTCGCTATTAAATAGCTTATCAGACTTGCGAGAAGATTGTTCGCAATTATCATCTATTATTTGTTTAGATGATGTAATTCCCGAACGTACACTTCTTGATAATAACGCAGGGTTAAAAATATACAATAAGTTTGATTTTTATAATCTCTCTACCCATAATGTAGAACAGATGAATGATGCTGGCGATCCAGCTTACATGCTGTATACATCAGGTTCCACAGGACTGCCCAAGGGAGCAATAGTCAGACATGATGGTGCAGTCAATCATATTTATGCCCAATTTGATGAGTT
>NZ_JACAEU010000095.1:0-9972 GCF_013388695.1 Fischerella sp. | reverse complement strand
ATGAATTATGTGTGCATACATTTTTGTAGTTCGATGCCAAATCATTGTAGAGACGTAGCAATGCTACGTCTCTACATACCCGTGAATTGTAAATTCATATCTTGATTCAGCAACGCCGTTTATTTTGACTCTATTTTTTAGAAATTCCTAGTGCTTAGATTTCGTATTTGCGATCGCCCCACTCCTAGCCTTAGAATTTCTACATAGTTATACAATTATGTATTAAGTATGACTTTAAGTAAATAGAATAACTGAATACCAATAAAATGTTCTGCCAAAATGCCGAATTGGAGTTATCGGTTAGTGGTTAGTGGTTAGTGGTTAGTGGTTAGTAGTTAGTGGTTAGTGGTTGTTAACTATGCCCAATGCCCAATGCCCAATTCCCCATCTCCCCTCTATACCAACAGGTACGGTTATTGCGATCGGATCACCCTCTAAAGATAGCTGTAGATGCTGAGTCAGAAACGATAAATTGGATATGTAGTCTGTGATGAGAGCTACTGCCATTTCACTCTCACTTTGGGTTACAGACTGGCGTCACTGGCTAAACACACAAAACATCCCACCCTTTTGGACAAAATATAACCAATATCGTTTTTCAAGCAAGTGTTGTTATGCGTAAAAAACTACAACGAGCCTTCAAACCGCTTTTAAAAACCCTGTTCCTCCTGTTTCTTGTGTTCACATTGGCGTTGAGTCACGCCGATGGAGCGCTAGCAGCAAGTGGGGGTCGGATCGGCGGTGGTTCCTTTAGAGCACCCAGTCGCGGCTACTCATCACCCCGGACATATGCACCTCCCGGTGGAGGATACTATCCTGCTCCTTATCCAGTTTATCCAGGTGGTGGATTTGGGTTCCCCTTTGTCGTGCCCATTTTTGGTATCGGCGGTGGATTATTTAGCCTGTTGATATTTATTGCGATCGCCAGCTTTTTACTACAATCCTTCCGTCGTGCTGCAAGTGGCGGTTATGAAGATGAAGTAGGCTACGGCAGCAACCCTACTGTTTCCATCACACGTTTGCAAGTGGGTTTGTTAGCTCAGGCTCGCGATTTGCAACCCGAATTCAACCACATCGCTGAAACAGCTGATACCAATTCCCCAGAAGGTAGAACCGAAGTATTGCAAGAAGCCAGCCTCGCCTTGCTCCGCCATCCAGAATATTGGGTTTATGCAGGTGGTGGTACTCAACAAGCGCGTTTAAGTGCTGCGGAATCTGTATTTAACCGTCTGGCATTGGCAGAACGTAGCAAGCTTACTGAAGAAACTCTATCTAATGTCAACAACCAGCTTAAAGCAGCCACTCCCAAAGGTGCTTTACCTTCCACTGGTGAACTAGACAACCCAACCCGTCTGATTACCGAAGGCCCCGGAGAATACATTATCGTGACTTTACTGGCGGCGACACTGGGTAAATTTGAAATTCCACAGATTAACAGTGCCGATGACTTGCGTCAAGCATTGCGTCAAATCGGCAGCATCCCTGGCGAACAACTGCTAGCAATTGAAGTGCTGTGGACTCCGCAAGCAGAGGGCGATGTCCTCACGGCTGATGATGTATTAGTACAATATCCAGACTTGAAACTGGTTTAATTGTTTGTGTCTGGATAAGTGAAAAAGTTAGCTGACAATCTGCTAATTGACAATCCCACGGCTTTAAGCCGTGGGATTTTTGATTTCACCAGTTAACTTTAGCTTATACCAAGCTGCGTTCAGACATAGCAATAGCAATTCGTGCCCTCTCCCCTTCCCCTCTCCCAATTTGGGAGAGGGGTGCCGACAGGCGGGGTGAGGGAAGTACTATCTTTGACTGCAACTTAGTATTACAGAGCGAGGTCGTCCGCGTAAACGAGTCGTGTTGCCGATCGCTGCTCAAACAGCAGGTATTCTTCCATCACGCTCCAGAAAAATGCCCGAAGTGTCTTCCGCCGCGCATCTGATGGAATTGTATAGTTAAAAGAGCGATCGCATGGCTTGAGCTTTGCCAAGTGATTCTCACAGCCGCATCCATGTTCGATGAAGTAGCCGCGACGGCTCGACACACTGTCAATGAACCGCCGTAGCATTGACACATATCCCCCATGTAGGATCGCATCAAACTTTCGCGCCACTGCAATGTCCTTTTCACTAAATCGGAAAGAGCGAACCTCAAACAGGTCTGCTCGCTCAAGGGGATGCAGAAAAGTCCAGTAGAAGGTAGAAGGTACGTCGTAGCCAAGATCGGCGAATAGATCGCTGACGATATCAACAAGCGCTAGTCGTTCTGTCTGCTGTGGAGAGTCCTCTTTGTGAAGTTGACTCCGAATTTGGTGCAAGTCTGGGTAGTTTTCTGGGAGGAAAGCGTTGCCATAGTGGCTGACAGTTTCCCATGCGAGTTGCCCGTTCCCTTCGCAGTATGCCGCCTTCAAGTTTTCGGTGTCCGGACGCTCTAAAAAGAGGATATGTCCACACCGATTCTTTGCGAGGAAAACCTGCGCCATCGCTGTATAGATGCGGGGTTCACTCATCCACGCACCCTCCGAGATACGCTGCCAACTCTGGGGCATTAAATTGAGCGAAACCGCTGGCTCGCCATTGATGGTGGTCAGTGTCTCGCTCCAAGCGGATCTGGTTGATGTTGATAACATTGAGAAAAACCGCTCCTTGGAGTATGCGCTCCTAATAGTTTTGTCCCGATTCTTGGTCAGTGTTATAGCACCCGTCAAAAGACAAGCTGTCAAACTTCGTATATGTTATGGCGGTTTTTACGCACTTGTCTGCAAACAGGGAGGAGAAAATAAATTCCCCCTCTCTGTTTGCGGAGAGAGGGGGTGAGGTTTCGACTGTGTTGCAGCAAAGCGAGAAACGCTATATTGATTGGAGTTTAGTTGGCGATCAACTGGTAGTACAGCACCACAAAATCAAAGGCGCTCGTATACTACCGTCTTCTCGCACCAAAACCAGTGCTACGGCGAGGCGCAGAACGACCGCTACCAAAACTACCACCAGGACTGCGTCTAATGGTGCTGGATCTTCCAGAAGGTCTGAGAGTGCTGCTGCCATAACCAGAACCAGTTGCACGGCTGCCAGCAGTACTACGTGGAGTAGTACGTACAGTGGAGCTACCGGGAGATGTTCTTCTAATGTTTCCTGTTGTGCGGAAAGCAGTACGATTTCTTACTGCTGCGGGTGGCTGATTATAACGACGCTGATAGTTGGTAACTGCCTCGTCATAGCTTCTGCCATAGCCACCGTAGCCAGTCAAGACCACTCCTGGCTGATATACAGGTGGTACATAGTAATGAGGTCTAAACAATGCGTTACCTATTGCCTGACCCGCTAAAGATCCCGCTAAGCTGCCAGCAAAAGGAGACCAAAAACTATTCTCTCGGCGCACTACTACCGTTTCCTGCTGTCCGGTTTGGGGGTTGGTCTGAGTCTCGGTGACGTTGTGGGTATACTCTATTTTGAAGTCTTCTGTTAAGTAGAGAACTGGCTGTCCGTTCTCCACCTTCAAGTAGCTTTTTTTACCCTCTTTGATTTCGTCATCGGTCAGCCGCGCCATTTGTAAATTTTCGGTTCTAAAAGTTGGGGGCGTAGCATTGAGTAAAAACAGGGTGTACGTCCCATCAGCATCGTCATAGCTAGCTTGCTGCACTGGATACTGACCATCACTCAGCTTGGTGGTGATGTTTGTTGTTTGGCTGGCGTTTTTAGCTTGTGGCGTAGCTTGGTTTGTTCCGCCACCGCAACCAACCGTAGTTATGCACAAACTCAGCGTTAAAACAAGTACTGTAAATTTACGCAAGATTTTCATCAGCATTTGATTATTGTTCCATCTGTGAGCTTAACAACTTCTCGATCTAACTGGTAATTGGTAATTGCTAATTGGTAATTGGAGAAAACCGATTATCTATTACCCCTAATTCCCGACCGAGACCTGAGTTCCCCTTTGCCCTACAAGTTATAAGGGAATTAACTCTGGATAGTATTGCAGAAGCTGATCGTTAGTAAGTTCATCACCCAATTGAGCTGGTGAAAAATGCACCTGAATTGCCCGCAGTTTATGGTTATAGTGTAAGTTAATTAAAGCTTTCAAGCCTTCCTTGAGGGCATTAATATTAGCAAGGTCAGTTTCTAATTCCGGCACTTCTCCTTCATAAGCAACTGTAATCATCACAACGACATTGCGGGTTACAGGTATAGAAAAGGATTCCTGATAATCAGATTCAGAACTGAAATCTGGTTCACTCTTGTAACGTTGGGCAGAGTCGGTAAACAACTCATTCACATAGTCTCCCGCCTCACCTTCATCCCAAAAAACGTCGCCTTCATTAGACGCAGAAAGCCAGTATTCATCGTATTGCAGTAGAGTTTCGCAGATTTCTACTAACCCTTCTCCTAAAACTTCGAGGTCGCCTTCGGAATCTATTGCATCTCGTGCACCACGATTTAATACTCCCAAGATTGGTGCGACTTCAGACCCAGCTAAATGTAGCATTATGCGACAAACTACATAGCGAGTTTTGCCCATCATTTTATTAAAGCTATCGCGCATTTTTCCTCCTGATATTGGTGGTTAGTGGTTAGTGGTTAGTGGTTAGTGGTTAGTAGTTGGTATTTGTTTTTTATCTCCACTAAATACTCTCCCATCTCACTTTCTTTCACATTATCCCTAATTCTTACAACCTATTAACCACTAACCACTATCTACTAACTATTAACCATTAACATATGTAATGAAATCCTTGGAAAAAATCAATTACTAAACTCAAAGAAGGCACGATCGCTTTGGCTGTATCTAGGGAGTGTTCATTATAGTCAGAAGCATGGTTATTAGATGTATCAATCAATCTACCAAAGCGAGGGTGGTCATGGATTATCAAACTTTGAGCGCTAGAATTAGTTAAAATTGTCTGGGTTGGTGCTTGAAAAAAATTTAATTTAGATGTTATTTTCAATATATTTTTGACTTGCCTCATCACAGTGGCTTTGTCTCTAGCTTTTTCTATCAATGTAGTTAATTCCTGGAAGAGGTAAGGAGAAGTATTTTCGCTGTTGATCGTTGCCAGTACTCTCAGAATATTATTCTGAGTGTTTGCAGCATCTTGAAACGGAAGAATAGCCACATAAGCTATGGGCAATAAATTTATGTCGCTATCAACGCGGAAGGTAAAAACTGTGCGCCGAAGCCCAATTTCTACACTGGGGGGTTGTTTTAATTCATGGTATTGTTGGGCAATTTGGTAATAAGCACCAGCAATGGCAAAATTAGCTTCGTGATCTAAAGGTCTATCAACGATAATCCGAATTGTTGGTGCAGTTTCGTTAAAAAACTCGCGTGATTCTTCAGTGCTGAAATGTTGAATGATAGAGCGATCGCCACTTGGACTGAGATCAACCCATTCACAAATCATCCCTTCAGTTTTTAAACCAAATCTGGAGGTAGAATAAAGCTTTGCCCCTGTTAAAGTTGCTCCTGATAAATCTGCACCTACCCACTCAGCCTTAATTAATCTTGCCTGAGTTAAATTGGCGTGAACCAAACTTGCATTGGTTAAATTGGCGTTGCTTAAGTCTGCCCCAATTAAATTAGCACCACTTAATTTTGCTCCACTCAGGTTTACCACACTCAAATTGGCATGACGAAAATTCACTTCATTGAGTTTTACCCCACTCAAGTTAGCTTCAGGCAGATCAACACCGCTAAAGTCTCTCACTCCCGCTTCGTATTTTGCCAGCAATTCCTCTACATTCATTAGGGCTAGTTATTTGTCTAAATTGGTAATGAATTTCACTCAAAATCACAATGAAAATTGGTATTTTAGGACTCGGACTAATTGGCGGCTCTTTAGGGTTAGATTTGCGATCGCACGGACATTATGTTTTCGGTGTCAGTCGCCGAGAATCAACCTGTACTAAGGCTATTGCCCTAGGTAGCGTAGACGAAGCATCGGTTGAAATGAACCTGCTTACTGCCGCAGAGGTTGTATTCATTTGTACACCTATTGGGCTTATTATTCCCACAGTCGAGCAATTAATTGCTCATCTACCTGCTCATGTGATTGTGACTGATGTTGGTTCGGTGAAAACTCCGATAGTCAAGGCAATTTCTCCCCTCTGGGAAAATTTTATCGGTGGACATCCAATGGCGGGTACAGCCGAAAGTGGTATTGAAGCGGCACAGCGGGATATATTTGTCGGTAGACCTTATGTGTTGACAGCAACAGCTACTACACCAGCAACCGCAATAACTGTGATGGAGAAAATTGTCACCCAGCTTGGGTCTACAATTTACCATTGTTCTCCACAAGAGCATGACCGAGCAGTTAGCTGGATTTCCCATTTACCTGTGATGGTGAGTGCTGCTTTGATTAGTGCGTGTATGAGTGAAAGCGATCGCCATGTTTTGCAATTAGCTCAACAGTTAGCTAGTTCCGGCTTCAGAGATACCAGTCGCGTGGGTGGCGGCAATCCAGAGTTAGGAACGATGATGGCAAGATATAATCAACAAGAATTATTGCGATCGCTCCAACAATATCGCCGCAATCTCGATGAGTTAATTAATATGATTGAGCAGGAAAATTGGACAGCGCTACAGGAAAAGTTACGGTTCACTCAATCCAGCCGTCCTAAATTTATTGATGATTAAACTTATTCAGGAAGACGATACTTATTGGCAAGTAGCGCGTAGACGCAACAGCGGCTTGTCGTTAGACATCGCCATCGCTTTAGGTTGGGGAGTAACTGCACCCTTGGTGGTAAAAAATTTTTGAACCACCAAGACACAAAGACACAAAGGTAAAAAGGGTTTTCATGCGTTATAACATGTCATTCTGAGCGACAGCGAAGCATGACAAATTACTTCTTTGACTGCAACTTGGTATTACAACACCTTTCAGGAATCTTGGGCAATGCCACTGAATTATTTCCATAATAAAAGTGTAATTTGATGTGCGCTTATGTTTATGAATGAACAGCGCCAGCAAGCTTATCTCAACTTGATTCAAAGCTTGTTGAATTGCCCAGACGGAGAAGAACCAGAGATTTTGGCAGCGAACCAAGACTTACTTGATGCTGACTTCTTGGATGTGCTGGTAGCTGTGGCTGAGATGATGGCACAAGAGGGAAATGAAAATACAGCGAATTGGTTAATAAATCTGGCAACAATACTCGCTAGATATTTATATGAACCATTCTTATTCTTAATAGAAGTACTGCAAGCAACAGCCGAAAGCCGGGGTGATGCACAAGTAGTTTACTCTTTACTGGCAGCAAACACAGATAAACTCAATCTTCTTTTTGCTGACGTACTCCGCCGTTGGGCAACAACTACCCTAGAGGAAATGCAGCCAGATGAGGCGGAATACCTAGCGGCTGTTCTTGTTCTTTTTAGCAACAGAATTAGGGAGTTTCCCTTGGGTGACAAAGCTAGCAACATGGAAATTGCCATCGCTGGCTATGAAATAGCGCTGACTGTCTACACCCGCCAGGCTTTGCCCCAAGATTGGGCAATGACGCAAAATAATCTCGGCACTGCTTACTCTAACAGAATCCAAGGAGACAGAGCCGAGAATCTCGAAAGTGCGATCGCAGCCTATACTGCTGCTTTGGAAGTAAGAACCCGCCAGGCTTTGCCCCAAGAATGGGCAACGACGCAAAATAATCTCGGCACTGCTTACCGTAACAGAATCCAAGGAGACAGAGCCGAGAATCTCGAAAGTGCGATCGCAGCCTATACTGCTGCTTTGGAAGTTTTTACCCGCCAGGCTTTGCCCCAAAATCATGCGGAAACTTTATTTAATCTAGGTCTTCTTTATCAACAAGAAAAACGGTACACATTAGCTTACAACACTTTTGAATCTGCCATTGAAACAGTGGAATCATTGCGGGGGGAAATAGTTTCTGGTGAGGAAAGCAAACGCAAACAAGCAGAAGAATGGAATGCACTTTATCGCCGTATGGTAGAAGTTTGCTTAGCATTGCAAGAAGACACCCAAGCAGTTGAATATATTGAACGTAGCAAAACCCGGAATTTGGTAGAGTTGCTATTTACCCATGATTGCTACCCGAAAGGCGAGATACCCCCAGAAGTCAAAAATCAACTGCAACAGCTACGACAAGAAATAGAGGAAGAAAAGCGCCGTTTAGAACAAGCAGAACAAACTCAAAGCTTTGATATTAATCGCAGCAAGTTGAATCAGTTGCGTCAACAGCGCGAACAACTGATGTCAAGAATTATCGGCTTCAACCCCATCCGCTATAGCGAGATTCAAAATCTACTCGATGAAGAGACAGCAATTATTGAATGGTACATTTTCAATGATTGTTTTCGCGCTTTCATCATCACCCACGACAAAGATAAACCAGAAATTTGGCCTTCCAACGCTGAAGATTTAGAAAAGTTGGTAAATTGGACTTTTGATGAATATCTTGAACTGTATTATGATGACAAGCTCAAGTGGCGATATTGTCTACACAATCAACTTACACAATTAGCCGAGATTCTACATCTAGATGAAATTGTCTCCCTTCTAGCAGGTGCAAAAAAGATCATTTTAGTTCCCCATCGTTACCTGCACCTATTACCCATCCACGCTTTACAGCTAGCTTCGGGGGAATATCTAATTGATAAATTCCCTAATGGTGTGAGTTATGCACCCAGTTGTCAACTTTTGCACTTTGCTAAAAGTAAAGCTACCCCACCCTCCCCGCAAGCGGGGAGGGGTTCTAATCTATTCTGCAATTTCTTCGCTATTCAAAATCCCACCGACGATTTAGAATTTACCGACATCGAAGTCGAGACAATTGCTGATACATTTCACCCACATCATATTCTCAAAAAAAGCGCCGCCACAGAAGCAGCTTTGGCAGAACAACCAAACGCCGATAATTTCCATGATGCACATTGGTTGCATTTTTCTTGTCACGGTTACTTCAACTTTAACTTTCCCTTGCAATCTGGTTTACAGCTAGCAGATACGCTGATTTCTCCCATCCCTACTGATGCAGAAGCAACCCGCCTGCTGAAAATATCTGATGATGTCGCCATTGATTTAGAAAAATGCCTCACTTTAGAAGACATATTTAATTTAAGTTTTCCTAACTGTCGTCTTGTGACTCTTTCTGCTTGCGAAAGTGGCTTAGTTGACTTTACAAATACCAGTGATGAATGTATAGGTTTGCCAAGTGGATTTATCAAGGCAGGTACAGCCAACGTTGTGAGTAGTTTATGGGCAGTAGATGATTTTTCTACAGCTTGTGCAATAGGAGAGTAACCTCACCCCCTACCCCCTCTCCGTAAACGGAGAGGGGGAGGATTTTGTTAATGAGTTCGTAGTTAGTGCTTTAGCGCTAAAGCGCTAACTACAAGCAAAAAAATTTGAAAACAAAAATTTCCAAGGGGTATAAAATATGGAGCCGGAAAAATTAATTCAAGCTTTTACAAAAGTAGTGCAAGAGCAAGATTATGTATTTGATGATGCAGCCATTCAAGATATACCATCACTGCAAAAAAATCTTGCTGAATTAAAACATCTGACAACAGAGTCACTCGCTGAAGCGATTCGCTTATGCTATATCAATCATGAATCTGTGAGAGATGCGGTATTAGTTACAGAACGTGAAATTTCTAAAGTTCAAAAGTCAAATCCCGCCTCTCAAGAAAATACTCTCGAAAATCGCTATCGAGTTTTGCAAGAGGAAGTGCAAAAATTACAAGAGAAGAAGCAAGGAGAGAATGTCCAAAAATAGCAAACAAATTTGTAGTGGCGTGACAAGTCTAAATATAGTGCATAAGATTATAGTTATTGTGGTGTGGGCATCTTGCCCGCACTCACAGGACGGACGAGACGCCCATCCCACAAGAAAATTAGGGCGTTGCTGAATTTGGTCATGAATTATGTTTGCATACATTTTTGTAGCTCGATGCCAAATCATTGTAGAGACGTAGCAATGCTACGTCTCTACATACCCGTGAATTGTAAATTCATAT